>CAJQLI010000294.1 GCA_905479125.1 uncultured Alphaproteobacteria bacterium
GTCCTGCTATCGGCGGATTGCTGGGGGGCAGCGATCCCGCAAATCCCGATTTCCTGTCGCCGTATCTTGCCGCCGCCGCATTTTCCGCCATTGCCTTTGTGCTGGCGATTATCCTGATCCGCGAAACGGTATCGGCTGAACAGAAATCACGCGCCCGTATGATGCCGGGATTGAGCAGCTGGATTGCGGTGTTTTCAAAGCCGCAGACCCGCCTGGTCCTGTGCCTGATGTTCTGCACCCCTTTTGTCTTCGCCGGGGTCGAGGTCATCATCGTGCTGTGGTCAGAGCGTGTCTGGGGCTGGGGCCCGCATCAGAACGGGCTATTCTATGCCTGGATGGGATTGTGCCACATGGTGCTGCAATGGTTCGTGGTCGGCGGGCTGGCGGTCCGGTTCGGTGAACGAAACCTGATTACGGCAGGGGCTATTTCGCTCGGCCTGGGCGTATTGTGGCTGCCGCTCGCCTCATCCGAGGTCGAACTTTATCTTGGCGCGCTGCTGATGATTTTTGGTACGTCGACGTCATCGGCATCGCTGAGCAGCATGCTGTCGCAATATGCCGATGCAGACAGCCGCGGACGCGTGTTAGGGGTCGGCCAGACATTCGGCGGATTCGGGCGTATCGGCGGCCCGGCGCTCGCCGGCGTGGCTTTTGCCGCCCTTGGTGTCCATTGGCCTTTCTATGTCGGGGCAATGGTGATGGTCGGAATGGCGGTTTTTAGCCGTTTTATCATTGCCCGGCGGGCGACAGAGATATCCACCGGACATGCGGATGATCCTGGCCAAAAACCTTGACGTGAACGTCCCGGACGATTAAAACTCGCGCTTTCCGGACCTGATAGGGTCTGTTTTACGTGTTTAATCAAGATTTTGCGGGAAGAGACCATGTCCAGAAGATGCTCCATGACGGGTAAAGGCGTATTGTCCGGCAACAATGTCAGCCACGCCCACAACAAGACCCGCCGCCGCTTCCTGCCCAATCTGCAGGTCACATCGCTTCTGTCGGATGCCCTGGGCGAAGTTGTTCGCCTGCGTCTGTCGGCCCGTGCGATCCGCACGATCGAGCATAAGGGCGGACTGGATGCCTTTCTGTTGGGTACCAGCGACACAAAGCTTCCCGAAGATGCCCTTTCGCTGAAGCGCAAGGTCAAGAAAGCAATGGCCTCAGCCTGACAGGCGCGCCGCAGAATTAAAAAAGGCCCGCCTCCCAGCGGGCCTTTTTTGTATCCGGGCGAATAGCCGGCCCGTCAGATGATGTCGCAGACCTCGTCGAAACCGTAGCGGTAGAGCCGTGGGCCCTGATTCCCTTGAGATCGCCATAGCCGATATTGCACAGCAAGTTGGACTTCCAGTTCCTGCCGCCGAGGAATTTGGCATCGGCCGCATCGGTGTTGATGCCGCCCATCGAGCCGGCATCCAGACCCACAGCGTGGACCGCCATGATCAGATAGGCGCCCTGTAGCGCGCTCTGCTGGAAGGCAAAATTCTCCGCGCGTGCAGGGTCGGAACTGTAAATGTCGGCCCTTTCCGGGCGGATCGGATACAATCTGGCGAAATCGGTGAAGAACTCGAGGTCATAGGCGAGCCGGGCGGTGATCGGCGCAGCCACATTTGTGTCCTTCGGAAATTGACAGGCTCCGAGTTGAATTGAATGAATATGGATAATTTGGACGCAACAGAGCTCTTCCAAATGGGATTTGCACCTGGCGTCTATTTTGTGAGAAGCTGCCGACACTTAGATAGCTAACGACATAAAAACGGGAGAGTCTGGTATGAAAAACGTTACTAAAACTGTGATAGCCGGTGTTGCAGCCGGGTTGGCGATCGCCGCCATCCCGGGCATTACCCCGGTAGAGGCGAAGGACTACAAGGGCAAGACGATCAAAATCGTGATCCCTTACGGCCCCGGCGGTACGTATGACAAATACGGCGTCGCTTTTTCGAACCATCTCGGGAGGCACATTGAAGGCAACCCGAATATCATCCTTCAGCATATGCCGGGTGCCGGTGGCGCAAAGGCGATGAACTGGTTCTACAAAGTCGCGCCCAAAGACGGCATGACCTTGATCGTCCCGCTCGATAACGGCGTGACGAACCAGCTGATGCGTCCGGCAAAAATGCGGTATGACGCGCGGAATTTCAGCTGGATCGGGTCGAGCAATCAGACCAACGTGGTGATGGTGGTTCGCACGGATTCTGGTATCGAAAAGCTGTCCGATCTGAAGACCAAAAATCTTATCGGCAGTACCAGTGGCAAAAATTCGTCGGGTTATATCAACCCGATGCTGATCCGCGGCCTGTTCGATTATAACATCAAGATGGTGACGGGCTACAAGGGGTCGTCGAAATCGATCTTCGCGATGGAACAGGGCGAATCCCAGATGGCGGCCTTCAATTGGCTGGCCTGGTCGTCCAAGGTGCCGCATTGGTTCACGGGTGATAAGCCGTTTGCGAAAGCGGTTGCCCAGATCGGTATTTTCCGCGATCCCGACCTGCCCAAATCCGTGCCGATGGTCAGTGAACTGGTCACCAGCGACATGGACAAGAAAGCCGTTAGCTTCCTGAGTGTCGCCGGTCTGCTTGGCCGCGGTCTTGCTCTGCCGCCAGGTGTCGACAAGGATACCGTCGCCACCCTGCGCGCCGCGTATGACAAGATGAATGCGTCTCCGGAATTCGCTGCGGATCTGAAGAAGCGCAAGCTCCGGCTGATTCCGTCGTCGGGTGCCAAGATTCAGGCTGTCGTCAAATCGGCGGTCGAGGATGCGTCTCCCGAGGTAGTGAAGCATGCCCGCAAGCTGATCTTCGGCGGCGAAAGCTAGGCTTTATCTTTCCGGCGGTTCGTTCCGCCGTAAACGCGAAACCGGCCGGGTTATCAACCCGGCCGGTTTTTTATTCTGGACCTGTGATCGCGGGACCGGTCAGGCGGCGCGCTTCTTGCGGCGTGTCCGTGCACCGCCCGGCGCCATGTCGTCATCGAACAGTTCGGCAAGCCGGTCCATCATCGTGCCGCCAAGCTGTTCGGCATCCATGATCGTCACCGCGCG
>CAJQLI010000295.1 GCA_905479125.1 uncultured Alphaproteobacteria bacterium
GACGATATCTTCAGGCTCGATCAACGAAGGTGCGCGGGAATAGGCAAGCAGATAGCGGTCCGGGTTGTCCGGGTGGCGGATACTGACATGGCCGTATGAATCGCAGACATCTTCATGGGCGACGATGCGGTTGGCCGTGACAAGGGCATCTATAGCGGCGGTAAGATCGGACATATCGGGTTTCCACGTCTTTTTTTTCTAGAAGTCTGAATTCCTAGCCTCAGGAGATCATTCCAACAAGAGGATAGCTGGAAAATGTGTGTGCTTGTCGTGCTAGACAGATTGCGTCCAAGGAACCATGTTCGTATCAGTATTACAGCGAACCTGAATTCAGACGTGGAGGAAATCCTATGACGACCGAACGTGCCGTACTTGCCGGAGGCTGTTTCTGGGGTATGCAGGACCTGATCCGCAAATTGCCCGGTGTGGTTTCCACCCGCGTTGGCTACACCGGTGGCGATGTGCCGAATGCGACCTATCAGAACCATGGCATGCATGCCGAAGGGATCGAGATCATTTTTGACCCGGCGCAGACGAGTTATCGCGCCATGCTTGAATTCTTTTTCCAGATCCATGACCCGACGACGCCGAACCGCCAGGGCAACGACCGCGGACCGAGCTACCGGTCTGCGATCTACTATGTCGATGATGTACAGAAGCAGGTTGCCGAAGACACAATCGCCGACGTGAACGCGTCTGACCTTTGGCCGGGTGCCGTGGTGACAGAGCTGGAACCCGTCAGCGATTTCTGGGAGGCCGAACCTGAGCATCAGGATTACCTGGAACGCATTCCCCATGGCTATACTTGCCATTACATCCGCCCCGAGTGGAAATTGCCGCGCCGTGAGGCTGCGGAATAACGGTTCGACGAGCAGACGGGAGAATTAAGATTGTTTGAAGTCGGTGATACCGTGCGCAGTGTCGCGGCAGATGTCGTCGGCGTTGTCGTCGAGATAGACGGAGAGACGGTTTACCTTGAGCAGGCCAACGGTGCCGAGGTTGAGTTCAAGGCATCTTCACTGGTGCTGGAGGATGACTTCCAGGCGAAGCACGGCGCCGCGGTACGCGATGATGCGGCGTCACATGCAAATGATCCGGTCTATGACGAGGTTATCCGCAACCTTTATCCGGCCGTTCTTGAGCTTGGCGAGGCGGTTCACGCAGCGGCGAAACCTGTGCGCGGGGTTGCGCCGGTGCATTGGGGCGCGTTGACGTCGCTTCAGAAGCTGAATGCGGTTTCAATGGCGACGGACGTGCCTGTCCAGGACTGGATCGATGCCAGCAAACCCGGGGCCAGAAAACCAATAGGGCCGCTCCAGCTGTCAATCCTCGCGAACCGGTCGGTAAAGCCGACCCGCTAGAGAAATCACCATCTAAAAATGGATGGTCGAATTGCATGTCCGGAATGGACGACCCCGCGAAAATCCTCCATTCTACGGCTATGAATAAGAACCCTTATATAATCGATAATCCCGGCGGCAATGACTTCCGTCTAAACCGGGAAACCCTCGTGGACCCGGATATCCTGGTGGCGGAACGCGATCGTGTTTTCGACCAGTGCTGGATTTATGCCGGTCATGATTCCGAAGTGCCCAAGCCGGGCGATTTCAAGACACGCGATGTAGGCGGGCGGCCCGTTATCCTGACGCGGGACGGCGACGATAATGTGCGCCTGTTTCTGAACACCTGCCGTCATCGTGGCGCAAAGGTCTGCCGCGAGCGTGAAGGCAATACCAAGCGTTTCTATTGTTTCTATCACGGCTGGTCTTACGGCAATGACGGCGCCCTTGTCGCGGTGCCGGGCGATGACGCCTATCCTGATACCTTTGATCGGTCTGAACTCGGTCTGAAAGATGTGCCGCGATTTGAGAATTATCGCGGGTTCTGGTTTGCGAGCTTTAATCCCGATGTCGAGGATCTGGAGCCCTATCTTGCCGGTGCGACGGAATATATCGATCTGGTGGTCGACCAGTCGGCTGACGGGAACATGGAGATCGTGGCCGGCATCCAGGAATACGATATTGCCGCGAACTGGAAGCTGCTGGTCGAGAATTCGTTCGATGATTATCACCTGCATTCGACCCATTCGACATGGCTCGAATACATGAAGGATTCGGGCGTCAGCATTAAGGTGCCCAAGGGGCTGCTGCTGCCAAAGAAAGGTATTGGCCGCGATCTCGGTAACGGTCATGCCGTGATCGATAATTACAATTTCCGTGGACGCCCGGTGGCGACGTGGATTTCGATCTATGGCGAAGAAGCCAAGCCCGCTGTTGAGGCCGCGAAAGCCGAGCTGGTGGAGCGTCTTGGGGAAGAACGTGCCGAACGTGTGGCAAATACAAACCGCAACCTGTTCATTTTCCCCAACCTGATGATCAATGACGGATCGTCGGTCACGGTCCGCGCATTCTGGCCCGAAGCGGCTGACCGGATGAAGGTGACGGCCTGGGCGCTCGGTCCGGTCGGTGAAAGCGCGATCATGCGCAAAGTGCGGCTGGATTCATTCCTCACGTTCTATGGCCCGGGTGGTCTTGCCACGCCGGATGATGTCGAAGCGCTGGAACAGGTTCAGGCGGGGCTGACCTCCACGGTCAAGGAAGTGCCGTGGTCGGTGATGACCCGTGGCATTGCCAAGGATGGCGAGCAGCTTAATTCGGATGAGCTGCATCTGCGCACCTTCTGGCGGCGCTGGAATACAATGATGACCGGCGAGGCCGCTGCGATCGAAACCGCCGAAGCCGCGGAGTAAGAACCATCGAAATTGTGAACCGCGAAGCGGTAGAAGATTTTTTCTATCATGAGGCTGCCCTGCTCGATGCATGGGACCTCGATGGCTGGATGGACCTGTTATGCGACGACGCGCGCTACCTGGTCCCGCCAAATGATGTGCCGGACGGCAATCCCGATACAACGCTGTTTATTATCGCGGACGATATGGATCGTATCCGCGGAAGGGTAAAACGGCTTAAAAGCCGCGATGCCCATGCCGAGTTTCCGCCGTCGCGCACCCGGCGCTTGATTACGAATGTGCGTATCCTGGAGCAGGGTGACGCGGAACTGACGGTGACGGCGAACTTTTCGGTTCACCGTTTCCGCCGCGGCGGCAAGGGCGGCGAATATGTCGGCCATTACGTATACAAGCTGCGGATCGAGGGCGACGGTTTCCGCATCGCCGAACGCCGTGCCGTTCTTGATGCCGAGGAACTGGGCGGGCTTGGCGCGGTCAGCTTTATCCTCTGACGCCGGCTGGTAGCGGTTCAGTTTTGTCGTTCGACCTGATATCTGTGCTCCTATAACAAAATAATCGGGACTGGGTATATGGCGGCTTCTGAAGGATTAGCGACACCGACGCTGGCGGGGTTGCGTGTTCTCGACCTGACCCAGTTTCTCGCCGGCCCCTATGCAACGATGATCTTTGCCGACCTGGGTGCCGAAGTGGTCAAGCTGGAAGCTCCGGTCGGGGACTGGTCGCGCATTTTGCCGCCGAACTTCGTCGGCGATGACAGCTGTTATTACCTTTCGATCAATCGTAACAAGAAAAGCATTGTCGTTGACATGAAGTCGCCCGACGGGCTTGAGATCGTTAAGCGGCTGGCGGATGAAAGCGATATTCTGGTTGAGAATTTCCGCCCCGGTGTGCTCGACCGCTTGGGGCTGACTTATGAAAACCTGTCAGAACGTAACCCCGGGCTCATCTGGGCATCGATCAGCGGGTTCGGCCAGACCGGCGCAGATCGCGACAGGCCTGCCTACGACATGATCGTGCAGGCGATCTCCGGCGGGATGAGCATGACAGGCGAGCCCGGCCGTTCTGCGGTCCGCAGTGGTATACCGCTAGGTGATCTGAGTGCCGGCATGTATGCGGTGATCGGCGCACTGGCGGCACTTGAAGAACGCCGCCGGTCGGGGAAAGGCCAGTATATCGACGTCTCCATGCTCGACTGCCAGGTGTCGATGCTGTGTTATCAGGCGGGCTATTATCTGCATTCAGGAAACAATCCCGGTCGGCAGGGGTGGGGGCATGATTCCATTCCGACATATCGCGGGTTCAACTGCGCAAGCGGCTCTTCGCTGGTGATAACAGCCAACACGGAGCGCATGTGGCAGGGCCTGTGCGATGTGCTTGGAATCGCCGACATGAAGGACGATGCGCGTTTTACGCTGAACGAAGACCGTTACGCCAACCGGGAAGAGCTATGGCCCATTCTCGAAGGCGCTTTCATGAAGCACACGGCAGACTATTGGGTGCCGAAGCTGCTGGCGGCAGGTATTCCTGTCGGCGAAATCAATAATCTCGAAAAAGCGCTGTCGAATCCGCAGGTATTGGCGCGCGACATGGTTCTGGAACTATCGAATGACGAAGGTGCGGAAATCCGGGTTGCCGGCAACCCGGTGAAAATGTCGCGTACACCGATGGAAACACATACCTACCCGCCGAAGCTCGGCGGTGAGACCGCGGATATTCTGGCCGATGTGCTGGGTGCGGATGGGGAAGAAATCGCGCGCCTGATAGAAACGGGCGCCGTGTATGAATACACGCCAAAAAAAGCAAAGGGAGACTGAGATGGACGACGTACTGCAACTGGACCACGAAGGCGCAATTGCGCGGATCACGATTAACCGGGCTGACAAGGGCAACATGCTCACGCTCGATATGCTCGACAATATTTCGGCGCTGATCATCGATGCGGGCCTCGACCCGGATATCAAGGCGATCTCGATCAGCAGCACCGGAGACGATTTCTGTCTTGGTCGCGATCCGTCTGCCGCACCGGAAAATACGCCGAAGAACGCCGTCGAGATGCGCGAAGCGCTGACCGCGCCGATTCTTGGTTTCTATGATGCCGTCCGCGGAGCCGATATCCCGGTTGTCGCGACCGTGCAGGGCAGGGCGGCTGGTTTCGGTTGTGCTGCTGCGGCGGTCTGTGATGTGACGATAGCCGCGGCCGACGCCCGGTTCTCGCTTCCAGAAATGAAGCACGACCTGCCGCCGACGGCTGCGATCTCGGCGCATATTGATCGATCCATGCCTAAATCCGTTGCCTGGATGGTCTATTCGACCGACGAGATCGACGCGCAGACGGCCCGCTCTGCGGGGTTTGTGAGCCATATCGTTCCGGCGGGTGAATTGTATTCGAAAGCAGATGAAATCCTGACGACGCTGACCACGCGTAACCGGACGTCGCTTGCGACCTGCAAGACCTACCTTGCCAATGCGCGCCTGATGGAAACGCCCCAGGCATCGGACTATGCCGCAAACCTGTTGGCGCTTGTTATGGCGTCGAAGGGCTAGTCCCAATACAAAATCGCCGGGCCACCACGCGGTGGCCCGGCGATCCGGGATGCTTGTTATTGATAAAGAGCGGCCGAGCCCGGCCCGTCTTTATCGGTTAGAGGCTGCGGACTTCAACCAGGAAGCCATCTACCTGGCTGCGGAGAGTCTCTGCCTGCTTCGACAATTCGCTTGCCGCTTCAAGAACCTGGGCCGATGCGTCGCCGGTTTGTTGTGCACCGGATGTAACCCCGGTGATGTTCTGCGATACATCCGCTGTGCCCGCCGCGGCCTGTTCCACGCTTTGTGCGATTTCACGGGTGGCGGCAGACTGTTCTTCGACCGCAGACGCTATTGCGGAGGAAATTTCGCTTAGTTCGCCAATTGTCCCGCTGATGCCTTTGATCGCTTTGACAGCATTTTCGGTCGCGTTCTGGATCGCACTGATCTGGCTGCTGATATCCTCGGTCGCGGTCGCCGTCTGATCGGCAAGCGATTTAACCTCTGTTGCGACCACCGCGAAACCTTTGCCGGCGTCTCCGGCGCGGGCGGCCTCAATTGTTGCATTAAGTGCCAGCAGGTTGGTCTGGCTGGCGATGTCGTTAATCAGGCCCACGACCTCGCCGATTTTCTCGGCTGCCGTGGCCAAGCCTTCAACTTCTTCATTGGTTTTCTGTGCTTCACTCACCGCGTTGCTTGCAATGGTGGAGCTCTGCTGCACCTGGCGTCCGACTTCTTCGACCGATTGAGCGAGCTGTTCAGCTGCTGCGGCGACGGTTTGGACATTGGTGGAGGCTTCTTCGGACGCTGCAGCGACGGCGGTTGACTGGCTGCTGGCCTCTTCGGCGGTGGCGGATAGCGTACGAGCGGACATTTCCATTTCGGTTGACGCGCTTGCAACGGATTCGACAACGGTTTTGACGTTGGATTCGAAATTGTCCGCCATCTCGACAAACTTGGTGACGACGGTCCATGTCAGCATGGGGCCGATATATCCACCATCCGTGCCCATCAATGCGGAAACCCGGAGATCCAGCGTCTCTTCGCCAAGCCGGATTTTTGCGTTGATGGGGAGGTTGTTGGGATCGGCAAGCATCTTCTGCTGATGAACCGGGTTTTTGTGGAAAATGTCGATGCATTGTCCGACGATGTCGTCTGCCTGACAGGGAAGGTATTGCTGGAGCTCTTTGAGGGTATCGATACTGGTTTGGTTTGCGTAGGTGATGGTGAAATCCGTCGGATCAGCCAGAAGGACGTTGATCGGTATCTTGTCGACCATCTGGATAAGGCGTTTGGTCTCGTTATCGGCCTTTACCTTGGCGGTCACGAGGCTCCAGACAAGGCAGGCTGCGGTATAGGCGCCCTCGGCGTTGCGGATTGCGGAGACTTCCAGATCGAGAATCTCGTCGCCTAGCTGGATGTTCGTCCGCCAGGGGAGATTGGCCGGGTCAGACAGCAGTTTCCGTTGATGCTCCGGTGCCTTGTGGAAGATGTCTATCGTTTGTCCAAGTAGTTCGTCTGCCTTACAGGGCAGAAGATGTTCGAGACCTTTCAGCGTTTTCACGCTCGTCTCGTTGACGTAATCGATTGTGAAGTTTTCGAGCTCGCAGGTCATGACATTGACCGGCATCGAGTCGAGCATCTGCCGCAACGTGAGCAGTGTCTCGGATTCTGACTTTTTTACGTTCGATCCGGCTTTGGAGGTGGATTCGGCTTTTACGCGATCGCTTTTCCTGATTCTCCGATTGAACATTTTTTGCCCCAATGCGATGTGAAATTACTACAAAAATATCTGAGAACTTCAGTTTGCTCGGGTTCTATGAAGTTATGATTAATTTTATTAAAAATATTCTTATGTATTACTTGAAATAATAAAATGAATACGAATGCATTCAATGAAGTTTATTGGTATTTTGTTTCTGTCCAGTGTTGTTGTCTGTAGATGTGTCTGGAAAATAATGCTGACTTATCAGGTCGTATTTATTTAAATACATTTCCAACACATCAAGTCTGTTTGGCGTGTGTTAACCGCTTGTTCTTGCTCGTTCCCAGCGGATACAGGCAGGACTATCCACTTGCAGACATGCAGGCGGTACAAAGTGGTGTTTGGGGCAGCAGTTCGAGGCGCTTTTCGGGAATATCTTCACCACATTGAACGCAGATTCCGAATATCCCGTCGTCAATCCGCTTTAATGCGGCTTTAATTTGCCCGATTTCTTTTTGGCCCTGAATACCGAGGCCTTCGAGAACCTCGTCACCGGCGATTTCGGTCGCGCGTTCCTCAAAATCGGCTTCTGTTCCATGTTCTTTGAGGTCTTCGTCGATCTCGGTCAGCTTCGACGTCAGCGCGGCAAGGCGCTCTTCGAGTCGGGGTCTAAATCTGTTCGCGTCGACCATGTCAGGATTCCCGTCTAAAAAAACGAATTCCGCACGCTTTAGTCAGATACGTTCAGCTATAAATATCTACTGCCCTGAATTCTCGCATACAAGACCACCCCGGGCGAGTCTTGAATAGGCAGAACGAAAACTGCGAACTTCTGTCGAAGTGGCAGGGAATACATCGTTATATTTATGCGGCGGTCCATCCGCCATCGACTGGCAGCGTTACGCCCGTGACCATCGACGATGCCCTGCTGGCCAGATAAAGAAGGCCGCCTGCGAGTTCCCATGGCTCTCCGAAGCGACCCATTGGCGTCGCGGATTCGATAGCGTCGACCATCCCCGGATTGGATTGCATATAACCCGCACCGAAATTGGTCCGGAAGAATGTCGGCGCCACCGCGTTAACGCGAATGCCGCGGTCCGCCCATTCAACGGCGAGGCCGCGTGTGACGTTTACGAGGGCGCCCTTGGTCGCCTGATAGCCGATATGGGCGAAGAGACGATTGCCGACGAGGCCGACGATGGACGCAAGATTGACGATGCGCCCATTCCCATGGCTAAACATGTGTGGTGCTGCCGCCCGGCAACCCAGAACCACGGCGGACAGATTTACCTCTACCACGCGGTCCCAGTCTTCATCTGCCATGTCGACCGTCGGTCCGCGGTGGCTTATGCCGGCATTGTTGACCAGTATATGAAGGCCGCCCAGAGAAGCGGCAGCATCGTCTATCGTCTGTTTCAGGGCTGCGCGGTCCGATACATCGAGTTGAAGCGCAACCGCGTGCCCGCCACCTGCGGTGATTTCTGCAACGACAGCATCTGCCTTGTCCTTGTCGATGTCAGTCACCGCGACCGATGCG
Source organism: uncultured Alphaproteobacteria bacterium (assembly GCA_905479125.1). Taxonomy (GTDB): domain Bacteria; phylum Pseudomonadota; class Alphaproteobacteria; order MPNO01; family UBA830; genus CAXBCP01. The sequence continues at coordinate 8,515 of CAJQLI010000295.1, forward strand.
CCGGCCTGAGCATAGGCCATTGATGCAATTCGCCCGAAACCGTCACCGCCGCCGGTGACGAAGGCGACATCGCCGTCGAGACGGAAAAGCCGGTCGATCGAAAGGTCGTCGTAACTGTTCATGTTATTCCTCCGGGGCGGGCGTTGCCGCCTGTCTTTTGAGAATTCCAATCAGCACGATGGCCATTATGCCAGCAATCGCGACCATGATCGTCCCCATAATGAAGAAGCCGATCGCGAGCGAGGTCGCGCCGACGATTGCACCCATGGCCACGGGCACCGTCAGCGACGCGGTACGGTTCATTGTCGAGCGAAGCCCCACGCTAAGACCTTGCTGATCGGTTCCGGCCCCACGCGTCAGAACAGACAGGATCATGGGAAACGCGGTGCCCGAACACACACCCGTGGCGCAGGCCACGGCGAGCAAAGCCCAGAAACCGGAGAAAAGCGGTGCAAGGCAGAAGGTCACCGTTGCCAGCACGGTACCTGCGAGGACGAGCCAGTGCGGGGCCATCCAGCGGGAAAGCCGTCCCACTGCGAGGCCTGCGAAAGCGCCTGCCAGAGAGATGCTGCCGACGATAAAGCCGATTTCGCCACCGCTGAAATTGATGCTTTCCAGGTACACGGCGAGAAATGTATGGCGCATGGCGTAGACCCCGGCGAGAATTGCCGACACAACGATCACGTATGCGATCATCGGGACCCGCAACAGCCCGAACCCGGCGGCGTAGTGTGCCCAGCGGGGGATGAAGTCCCGTATACTCATTTCCGCAACCGCTCCGGCGTCCAGAGACTTGGGAACCGCAAACAGCGTTACAACAAGTGCTGCTGACCACAGAGAGACCATGCCGAAGGCGCCCCAGGCCCCAAGATACTGCCAGGCGAGCCCGGCCATCAGCGGCCCCAGAAAATTTCCGAGTGTCGTGAGGAATGTGAACCGGCCCATCATGTCCGGAGCGCCCTTGGTCATGCGTCCGACCAGCGCTTGTGCGCCGATCCAGCAGGCAAGATGCAGGAAGCCGACGATGACCTGCATGCCCAGCATCCCGCCTATGCTCGGAACAAGGGGGTAGAGCATCACGAGGATGCCTGCCGTTACCGCCATTGCGGTTGTTACGCGTCGTGCGCCGAGACGATCCATGACTGCGCCGGTCTGGATTGCGAAAAACATCGCGAGCAAGGCGCGTGCGGCAATCGCCATCCCGATCCAGAAGGCACTCGCGCCGATATCCAGCGCCCAGAGCGGCACGATAAGGGTCATCATCGGGATCTGGCTGAGGCTGAAAAAGCCCGTCGCAAACACGGCGGCGCGTCCGCGTTGTGTCATGGGGGGCGCATGGGCAGAGGTTTCTATAGGATGATTCCTGTGAATTGCGTCCCCGCCTGCGGGGCAATATAGTTCGAATGCGAAGTATCTATTAAGGGAAAGAAACGACCATGGCGACAGCACTGGCAGAAATTACGGTGAAACCTCTTTCGGATGCCCTGGGCGCGGAAATCCTCGGTGTGGATCTTTCGCAGCCGGTGGACGCCGCAACGATGAAGGCCATCGAGGATGCGTGGCATGAGCATTTGTTTATTGTTTTTCGCGGCCAGGATATCTCGAACGACGATCAAGTGCGTTTTTGCAGTTATTTCGGTGACCTCGAGGAAGTCCGCACGGGCAAATTTGCCAATGAGGACATGAAGCACACCATGATGATCACCAATGTCACCGACACCGGGCTGCAGACGGCCCTGGAAAACGGCGATATGTGGTTTCATTCGGACCAGTGCTATTATGAATATCCCTGCAAGGCCTCGACACTTTATGCGATCGAGATTCCGTCTGTCGGTGGAAATACGCTTTTTGCGAATTGTTATACGGCGTGGGAAACGCTGCCGACCGAGCTGCGCGAAAAGCTCGACGGGCTGAAGGGCCACCATATATACGACTACGCCGGCAACCCGATGAAGCGGGGCGATAATATCAACCCTGACTCGCCTCAGTATTTTCATCCCGTCGCGCGGACCCATCCTGCGACTGGACGCAAGGCGCTCTATGTGAACCGATTGATGACTGATTACATCGACGGCCTGCCCGAAGACGAAAGTGCGGAGATTCTCGAGCAGCTGTTCGCGCATGGTGAGCAGAAGGAATTCGTCTATGAGCATGTCTGGCAGGTTGGCGATTTTGTGATGTGGGACAACCGTTGTTCAATGCATGCCCGCACCGATTTTGATCCCGCTGAACGCCGCATGATGCGCCGCATTACCGTCAAGGGGGAGGCCGTCGTCTGAGGTCGGCTTCCGCGCCCCTGGCTGTGCGCATTCGTAATACTGTAAATACTGTTATGGTATGGGTTGGTAATTCTATATATATAAAAGTAATAGAAGGAACCAAGAGAGAGCCCACTGATGGATGTGCGTCAGCTTCGTTATTTTACCGAAATTGTAGAGGCCAAGAGCTTTACCCGGGCGGCTGATCGGGTGCGGGTGGCACAACCGGCACTGGGTTTGCAGATCCGCAAGCTTGAAGAAGAGCTCGGCGTATCTCTGCTGCATCGTCACTCGCGTGGTGTTGAACCGACCGAGGCGGGCATTGTCCTGCTGGGGCACGCCAATGCCATTCTAAAACAGATCGAGCAGGCGCAGCGCGACGTCACGGATTTATCCGGCCCGCCGAGGGGGGCTGTGGTGCTGGGTATTACCCCCACGGCGAGCGCACTACTGGCGACACGACTGATCAGAACGTGTCAGGCCCTTTACCCGGGGGTTTCCCTGAATTTGTTTGAAGGGCTGAGTGAAGAAGTAATGCGCCGTCTTTCGGGGAACTCTCTAGATATGGGATTTTCTTATAATCCGGGGGCTGCAAAGGGAATTGCGACGGAACCTTTGCTCACAGAAGACCTCTTTCTCGTCGGCGCGTCAGGGGCTGACGATCCCGGTGACAAGATATCCTTCAGAGAAGTCTGCAAGCGGAGTCTCATATTACCCAGCCGTGGTTTCGGCCTTCGGGATTGCGTAGATGTTGCTGCCCGTGAAGGTGAACTGGCTCTGAATATTGCATTTGAGATTGATTCCGTTGCCACGCAGCGGGACCTGGTAGAAAGCGGCCTTGGTTTTACGATCCTGCCCTATGCCGTTATACGTCAGTCCGTGGAAGCGGGCCGGCTTTTTGCATCCGAGATCACCCGTCCGCAAATCACCCGAACTCTCCATATAGCTTACGCTGCATCCCATAGTGCGAACAAGGCGACCAATGCCGTCAGGGACGTCATAAATCGCGTGGTGTCGGAGAGCATTGAAGAGAGTGGTGGACGCCTCCACAAGGCATAAACGTTATCGGAGATGGGTGTAGAAAGATAATTTATTGATATTAGCTATCCCGCAACTGTTGTTGCATTGATGCGGGGCGCAGGCGCTAAATAACCAGAATAAAGAATTAACAGTTACATCGAAAAAACGAGAAAAAAGGAGACGACTATATGAGCACCAAATCAGTGATCGCCGGGATCGACAAAGCGGTCGATAATTTTTCTAAAAACAATCGTATGCTGAACGAACCGATGACCAAGGGGCGGGCATACATGTTCGTCATGCAGCACCGTCTCAACACGCGTCAGCGCAACTCGGTCCTCAAGCTTCGGGTCGCGACGAATACGCCTGTTTGGGATGTCAAAATGGATATCCTTGAAGCTTGCGTCGAGGAACTTGTTTCCGACGTGGAGCATGGTGACGGCCGGCCGCACTGGAAGGTTCTTGAAGACCTTGGTGTCGATTGCGGCATGAAGCGCGCGCAGATTTCCAATGCGAAGCCGCTGCCCTCGACCCGCCTTGCGTGGCGCGCATGGGATGGGCTTATGAGCAACCGGCACTGGCTGCTGGGCCTGATGGCGAACACCTGTGCCGAGCGTGCGAACATCCCAGGATACGGCAAGGGCGAAGTGAAGAAGAAGGGCTGGTTCGGAAATGAGAACCGGCGCTGGGGCAAGATGTTCGGTCTGACCGAAGAACAGCGGCTGTTCTTCGGTATGCATTCCGAAGCGGACATCAAGCATTCCGACCTGGGGTGGAAGACGGTGGCTGCCCACGCAGCTAAACTTCACATGGAAGACGAAGTCGTCGATGCCTGTGAGGAAAACCTGATCGTCTGGGATCACTATCTGAATGGCATCGCCGATGCCGGTGATGCGCTCAACAAGAAGATGGGCTGGCGTCTGAAGGTTAAATAGGCAAATATCAGTTTCGGGCGGGGCAATTGTCCCGCCCGAAATCTGTCTGGAGTCCGGATTAATTCCCTGGGGAAAATAAAAAATGTCGAAGCTGACAGTCACATTCGCCGCAAGCGATTACGAACATACCCGCGATCTGACGCGTGGTGACATCCAGGCGGAAGGCATTGATCTCCGCTATCTCAATCTGCAGATCGAGGAAACGTTCTTCCGGTTCATCAAGTTTCGCGAATGGGACGTCTCCGAGATGTCGTTCGGCAAGTATATCGCGCTGAAATCGCAGGACGATGACACGATTACCGGCATACCGGTATTTCCGTCCCGCGTGTTTCGCCAGTCTTCCCTTTTCGTGTTACCCGGGAGCGATATCAAGGACGCCTCCGACCTGCGCGGCAAGCGGATCGGTATCCCTGAATGGGCGCAGACCGCGTCGATCTACACGCGCGGCTGGCTGGTTCACCAGATCGGTATTCCGTTGCAGGAAATCGAATGGGTCCAGGGCGGCGTTAACGGTGCCGGGCGCAAGGAAAAGGTAAAACTGAATATTCCCGACGGCGTGTCCTATACGCCACGCCAGGACAAATCGCTGACTGACATGCTGTTCGACGGCGAGATTGATTGCATCATGTCCGCTCATCCGCCGACACCGGTGGAAGAGGGCAAGGACACGATCGTCCATCTCTATCCGAATTACCGAGAGGTCGAAGAACAGTATTACCGCGATACGGGCATTTTCCCCATCATGCATGTGATCGCGATGCGCGGCGATTTCTTCCGTGAAAACCGCTGGGTGGCAACCAACCTGTACAAGGCATTCGAAGAAGCAAAAAACCGGGCCCTGTTCCGGGCGACCGAAATGACGGCGACCCGTATGCCTTTCGCCTGGTGCTACGAGGCGGCCCAGAAAGCCAAGGATCTGTTCGGCGATGACTTCTTTCCCTACGGGATTGAAAAGAACCGCACGACCCTCGAAGCTTTCCTGCAATACGGCTTTGAGCAGGGCGTGTGTCAGCGCAAACTCGAGGTAGAAGAACTTTTTCCCGAAGAAGTCACCAAGGTTCTGACGGAATTCCACGTTTGAACTCAGGGAGATGTAGTCAGGCCGGTGAAGGCTCAGGCGCGTTTGATGAAAAGGTAAGTTTTCTTTGCCAGTCTGAAGGCTGGCGTGTCCACGCCGATAAAGCCGCGGACACGTCTTTCGCTTTCGCGTTCCAGCACATGGGACAAATACGCCATGGGTGCGCGTTTCCTGTATTCCCGCATATACGCGCTCAATTCCGATGATGAGCAGGCACGACCGTTATCGGCGTATTTAGCGACGTAGGGCGTAAAGTGAGGATGAAGAGACAGTGCGTCCCAATTGCCGTGAAGCCGGGTTTTCATGAAATTGCCGATTAGTAGATCATCAAATATTTCAAATTCGATTGCGGTCATTAATGAGTTGCGCGGTGCTTCGAATGTCACGCCGCGGTTCGTTTTCGGTCCCGGGATATCGATCATTAACTCGTCCCCACCAACGATAAGCCTGACGAAATCAATCTCGTTGCCCAATGTGCCAATTCGACGAAAATAGGTGCTTGCTATTTCACTGTCACCATCCCGAAATGGTTCGCGCCAGTCATCGCCGAAATGTTCGGGTTCGAAAATGCCGGGTGCGACCGTAGCTGGGTTTAGTGGTGTAACAACGCCGGATTCGATATCAAATCTGATAAAGGCCTCATGAAGCTGAACACCCGGGACCGAAAAGCCATCGTTAAAGGCTGCCAGTGGGGTGGTATGGTCGTTCGTCCAGATACTGTCGCTGCGCTGATAGTTATGAAAACAGCTGAAGGGTATAACGTCCGTGACACCGTAGAGGCGTGCGAAAAAACTGATCTGTTCTCCGATTGGACGTTTGCGAACGCTTGTCGGTACGATTCGATTTCCGGCATCGTCGAAGAAGTTCATCATATCGACATCGCCGTAGCCGAAAAGTTTAAGAAGAAAGCTGCGGTCTGCCTGCCGAATTATTCGTTTGACCCGACGTCCCCATCCGCGATCGGTGGCATCGTTCAGGTTGACGACCAGTGTTCCGCCGATATCGATCAGAAGGACAGCGTCCTGAAAGTAGTCGGTGATGCAATAAACCCGGATGTTGTCGCTCAGCTGTGTCCATGCGCCGTCGGCGAGCACGGAAACGTCGAATGAAGCTTTGACGAGGTCGTCTCTTATTCTGTTGCCGACATGGTCGGGTAGCAGAATTTTTTTCCCCTGAAGTTTTTCAAGGGACTCTGGGTTCAGGTGGTCAGGGTGTCCGTGGGAAAACCATACGAAGTCTGCTGATAATATGGCTTTTCTTTGCGCTTCCGGTATTTCGAACGGAAGCCCCCAGCTACCAAAATACGCGGCCTCTCCCAACCATGGGTCAGTCGCCAGAACCGCTCTGCCGTCATAGGCTATGACGGTTGCGTTCCCTATCGTTTCAAAGCCAAGCATGTGTCGACGGGTACATTCTATATATTTCAGGAAGAGAATCTTATAGACAGATATATTAACGTTCGCCACTGATCGCTACAAGCAGGTCTATCTGTAAAATGACGTTGCCCGTTGTCCTGGTGAGCCATCAGCCGCCTGACCCGATACGCGATGCCTTTCGTGGGGTTCTTGCAGGTGCGGCAGATGTGGTTTTTCTGCCCGAATTATCCGACGCTTCCCGGAACGATGTGCTGCGCACAGCCCGCGCGGTGATGACCTATCATCCTATCCGTGATCTCGGTGTCAACGCGCTCCGAAAGCTGGAAAACTGCGGATTGATGCAATGTCTGACGGCGGGGATTGATTACCTGCCGTTCGGCGACCTGCCGGATCATATTGCCGTCGCCTATAACGCCGGGGCCTATGCCGAGCCGATGGCTGAACATGTTGCTGCGATGGCGCTGTCGGCGTCGAAAAGACTGGCGGGTGAGCACCGGCTGATGAGGCAGGGGGAATTCAACCAGTTCGTGCCGACGAAACGCATTGCCGGCATGACCTGCGGCATCCTCGGCTATGGCGAGACCGGGCGGGAGGTCGCGCGGATCATGAGGGCGTTGGGCATGAACATCCAGGCCATCAACCGCTCGGGAAAGACCGATGAGCAGGTCGACTTCATCGGTACGCTGGACGACGTTGACCATGTTCTCGCGGCGTCTGATGTGGTCGTGATTACCCTGGCACTGACCAGTGCGACTGAACGGCTGCTGGAAGCCGCGCAGCTCAAAGAAATGAAACCGGATGCCATCCTGATCAACGTCGCGCGCGGCGAGATCGTCGATGAAGACGACCTCTATGCGCATCTGATTGCCCATCCGGATTTCACGGCCTGCCTCGAAGCATGGTGGGTTGAACCCATCCGCCACGGCAGGTTCGAGACTGCACACCCGTTTCTCGATCTGCCCAACGTTATTGCATCGCCGCACAATTCCGCGATGACGGACGGTGCGCTGATTACTGCGGCGGAACGGGGCGCTGAAAACGTGCTGCGGTTTCTGAACGGTGAGACGCCGAGGTTTATTGCCGGCGATGATGTGCGGATGGCGTAATGTTTGCCAGTCGCTAGGGTCTCTCGACCTCTACGGTCGCGTGATCAATTTCGTGATCGTCCTTTAAGCGCTTCTTTATAGCTGAAATAGCATCGGTCGCCGCGAGGTCGCTGGAGATCATGGCATGTAGCGTCACCATGCAGCGTTCCTGGGTGATCGACCAGGCGTGGACGTGGTGGATACGCTCTACGCCGTCGATGTTTTCGGTAAGGTCGGTGACCAGTGCTTTGACATCAAGTTCTGCCGGCGATCCTTCGAGTAGTATGTGGCCAGCTTCGGATACGACGCGCCAGGCGCCGCGCAGGATGATCAGGGCGACGAGGATCGACAAAATCGGATCTGCGGGCATCCACCCGGTCAGGATAATGATACCGGCTGCGACCAGTGCTGCGACCGAGCCGAGAAGGTCGCCCAGCACATGCAGCATTGCGCCGCGCATGTTCAGGTTGTGATTGTCTGCACCAGCGCCGTGAAGGACCAGGAACGCGATAATGTTTACGACCAGTCCGGCCGCAGCGACAATCGCCATGACGGGGCCGAGTACCTCGACCGGGTTCAGCAGCTGGTGAATTGCTTCATAGACGATCCAGGCGGCGATAAAGAACAGGGTGAGACCGTTGGCGAAGGCGACGATAATTTGAAAACGATCGAACCCGTAGGTTCGTTTCCAGTCAGCTGGCCGCCGCGACAGGCGGAATGCGAACCATGCCATGGTCAGCGACGCAAAATCGGTCAGCATGTGGCCCGCGTCTGCGATCAGGGCGAGTGATCCTGAAACCACACCGCCGACGACCTCGGCGATTATGAACAGACCGGTGAGTGCGGCGGCAATTGCGAGGCGAGTCTCGCTACCGTGGTGGGAATGAGTATGCGCGGCCATGTCAGCGCGCGAGTATAAGCCGTCGTGCCGAATCCGGTCAGCGGAAATGGCGGAATTTCCTGTTCGTTAAGTAATCCGGCTCAGTAGGCCCAGCTTGCCACAGCGCGGTTGCGCAATGCCGTGACAGGCCGACGGTCATCCGCTGCAGGTTGGAAGAAGACACTGATCTCGCCAATGGTACTCCGGAACGCTTCGGCGTCCGCCAGTTTACGGATTTCGAATGCGTCGATACCGCAGCGCTGCATGAACAATAGTTGATCCCGCAATACGTCACCGAAGGCGCGGACCTCGCCGGTGAACCGGTAGCGCTCGCGCAGCAGTCGTGCCTGCGTATAGGCACGTCCGTCCTTGAAGGCCGGGAACTCAATGGCCACAACACCAAACCGGTAAAGGTCTTCGCCCAGTTCGTCCGGTAATTGATCGTTGCGCAGGCGGATGCCGATGGGCGCATTCCGGTGGACCAGTGACGCGCGCTCGGCGTTCCAGCGATCGGTGCTGACGATGATGGGCGCGTCGAGCGGCGCGTCTTCGCCATCGGCGATGTGGGTCCATGGATCGGGCGTGATCTCACCGTTTTTAACGAGTGGCATAAAGAGCATCCTTGAACGGGGTTGCGCCCAGCCGGGCATAGGCATCGACAAAGCTTTCGTCATTGTCTTCACGTTGTTGAAGATAGGTTTCGACCACGGTCTCTACCGCGCCCGGCACGTCATCGTACGAGAAGGCCGGGCCGACAACTCTGCCGATCTCCGCGTTTTCATCCGCCCGCCCGCCGAGCGTGATCTGATAGAATTCTTCGCCGTTCTTCTCGACGCCGAGCAGGCCGATATTGCCGACGTGATGATGGCCGCACGCATTGATGCAGCCGGATATATTGATGGTCAGGCGGCCAATATCATGCTGCCGGCGGATGTTTTCGAATTTTCTGCTGATGGCCTGGGCGACCGGAATTGAGCGCGCATTGGCGAGGTTGCAGTAATCCAGGCCGGGGCAGGCGATGATGTCGCCGGCATGGCCGATATTGGCCGTGGCGAGTCCGTGTATCTTGAGGCCGAGCCACAGGCTGAATAACTCGCTCTGCTGCACAGAGGGCAGGGTGAGGTTCTGCTCATGGGTGACGCGGATCTCGCCGAACGAATATCGGTCTGCTAGGTCGGCGACGGCTTCCATTTCTTCTGCCGACGCATCGCCCGGAATACCACCGACGGGTTTGAGCGAAATATTGACGATCGCATAGCCCGGCTGCTTGTGCGTGTCGACATTCGTTTTGACCCATGCCGCGAATTCTTCATCCGCCTGTCGTGCGCTTTCCAGTTCTTTGGAACCGTTGTCGAGCGTCTCGTACCGGGGAGCGGCGAAGTATGCGCGGATACGGTCAAGCTCTGCCTGTGGCAACTCGACTGCGCCGCCTTTGAGGTGGGTGAATTCTTCTTCGACCAGCTCCGTGAAGCGTTCCAGACCTTCCGACTGCACGAGGATCTTGATCCGCGCCTTGTAGATATTGTCGCGGCGGCCAAGCATGTTGTAGACGCGAAGGATCGCTTCGAGATACGGCAACAGGTCCTGCTTGGGCAGGAAGTCGCGAATGGTTTCGGCAATTATCGGTGTTCGTCCCTGTCCGCCGCCGACATCGATGCGAAATCCGACAGCACCGTTCTCATCGCGGATAATCGCGATCCCGATATCATGCAGCTTCACGGCTGCCCGGTCTGTGTCTGTGCCGGTCAGCGCGATTTTGAACTTGCGGGGGAGGAAGGTGAATTCAGGGTGCAGTGTCGACCATTGGCGGATGATTTCGGCGTATATGCGGGGATCTTCGATTTCGTCCGCTGCGACCCCGGCATAGGGATCGGCCGTGATATTCCGGATGCAATTTCCCGATGTCTGCAGGGCGTGCATCTCCACCTTTGCCAGTTCGTCGAGGAGGTCGGGGACGTCGACAAGTTTCGGCCAGTTGTACTGGATGTTCTGACGCGTCGTGAAATGTCCGTAACCCTTGTCATAGGCGCGTGCAATATGGGCGAGGGTCCGCATCTGTCGACTTGATAACGTGCCATACGGGATCGCGACCCGGAGCATGTAAGCATGAAGCTGAAGGTACAGCCCGTTCATCAAGCGCAGTGGCTTGAATTCGTCTTCGGTAATTTCTCCCGCCAGGCGGCGGCCGACCTGTTCGCGAAACTGGACGACCCGTTCGCGGACGATGGTGTGATCGAATTCGTCATATCGGTACATTGCTATATCCTTTTGTCGGCCTGGTAACCGAGATCGGCACGGACTGTCGGGCCGTTTGCGCGGATGGTTTCGCGCCAGCGCACCGGCTGTTCGTCGTCGAGATCAATGAGGTACGGGTCCGCGACTTCGTTGCGCATCGCAGCCTGTTTGCCGCGGTAGTCGAGGGCGGCGGCGGCATTATCGTCATGGGCCTGCTGTGCC
>CAJQLI010000296.1 GCA_905479125.1 uncultured Alphaproteobacteria bacterium
GATAAAGCGGGACGGCGCACAGGAAAGCCACTGGCCATACATCTGACGGCTGGATGCGTGGCAGATCCACACCCGTCGCCGCGCACGGGTAATACCGACATAGGCAAGCCTGCGCTCTTCCTCCAGCGCGGCAGAGCCACCATCGTCAACCGACCGGCGATTCGGAAAGACTTCTTCCTCCCAGCCCGGCAGGAACACGTGATCGAATTCCAGCCCCTTTGCGGCATGCAGCGTCATCAGGCTTGCCATCTCACCCGCCGTACCATCATCGCGATCCATCACAAGACTGATATGTTCCAGGAACCCTTCGAGAGATTCGAACTCCTTGAGCGCAGAGACAAGTTCTTTGAGATTTTCCAGTCGACCCGGGGCGTCCGGCGCCTTGTTCTTTTGCCACATCTCGGTGTAACCGGATTCATCCAGTACGGTGCCGGCGAGTTCCATCTGATCGACGGCCTGCGACATGGCACGCCAGCGATCAAAAGCTTCGAGCAGTTTGCGCAACGACGTCCGCGCCTGCGGCTTGATCTCGTCGGTCTCGATGATCTGCCGGGCGGATTCGTACAGCGAGATATTCCGGGCGCGGGCATGACCGTGAATAGTCTGCAGCGTGGCGGTGCCGAGCCCGCGTTTAGGCGTGTTGATAATACGTTCCAGGGCAAGATCGTCATTCGGCTGGGCGACGACCCGCAAATAGGCAATGGCGTCACGAATTTCTGCGCGTTCGTAGAAGCGCGGCCCGCCGACCACGCGATACGGCACACCCAGCGTGATCAGCCGTTCTTCGAATGCACGCATCTGGAAGCTGGCGCGCACGAGGATCGCCATGCCGTCCAGAGACGCGCCACCGCGCTGCAGGGTTTCAATCTCATCACAGATAAAACGCGCTTCGGATTCACCATCCCAGACCGCCCGGATATGCAGGGGCTCTCCGCTCTCGGCCTCGGTCCACAGGGTCTTGCCGAGCCGCCCGCTATTATGGGCAATCATCTGGGAGGCCGCGGACAGGATCTGCTGCGTGGAACGATAGTTCTGTTCGAGCCGGATTATCTTGGCCCCGGGGAAATCCTTCTCGAACCGCAGAATGTTGCCGACCTCTGCCCCGCGCCAGCTATAAATCGACTGATCGTCGTCACCGACACAGCAGATATTGTTACGGCCCTGCGCCAACAGACGCAGCCATAAATACTGCGCAACGTTCGAATCCTGGTATTCGTCGACCAGCACGTAATGGAACTGTTGCTGGTACTCGGTGAGCACCTCCGGATGATCCAGAAACAGCGTCACGCAATGCAACAGGAGATCGCCAAAATCCGCGGCGTTCAGGACCTTCAGGCGATCCTGATAGATTTTGTACAGCTCTCCGATACGGCCATCTGCAATATCGCCTGCTTCGGCGACACCGACCTTGTCGGGCGTCAGACCCCGGTCCTTGAAACGCTCAATCGCAGCATGAACGGCACGTGCCGGCCAACGCTTGTCGTCAATTTCCTCGGCCTCGATGATCTGCTTCACCAACCGGATCTGGTCGTCCTGATCCAGAATCGTGAAATTCGACTGCAGACCGACCAGTTCGGCATGACGGCGCAGTATTCGCGTGGCAATTGCGTGGAACGTCCCAATCCATAGCCCTTCTGACGCCCCGCCGATCATCGCCGCTACCCGGTCACGCATTTCGCGCGCCGCTTTGTTGGTGAAAGTTACGGCTAATATCTGGTTCGGCCAGGCGCGGCGCGTTACCAGAATATGCCCGATCCGCGTCGTGAGGACGCGCGTTTTGCCGGTCCCGGCACCGGCAAGCACCAGCAACGGGCCATCGACGGCCTCGACGGCTTCGCGCTGCGGGTCGTTCAGGCCCTTAAGATAAGCTGCCGCTGGCACTGCAGGCACATCGAGTGAATCTGTATTGACTGTCATGGCATCGATTATATCAGTCCGCCGCATCCGTATCGCGGCGAAACCGGGGAAATCCGAATCGGGCCGGCATAACTGTCAATATTAACCAATACTGGATAAAAAATTGAGAATTCGCGCTCTGTCAGATACTCTGGTCTTGGGTAGGGCAAAACATCATAGGTAATGATTGCATGCCAAGCACCGACGGTTTTCACGAGTTATCAAGCTACTTTACAGCCTGCGAGGCCCATGCCGAAGCACGGTTCAACGAACTGCCAGCAGATCGCCGCGAGAAAATCGCGACGTGGGGCGCCGCCGTCATCGCGACGCTCAAGGATGAAAATATCCCGATGTCGGATATTCAGATGATGCTGGGAACACTTGCCGGCATGATCGTGCACGGAGAAACCGTGCCGGACGGGCTGAGCAAGGCGGAACTGCGGAGCCATGCCCGCAATATGCTTGTCGGCGCGTTTGAGCGTGGCTGCGACGGTATTTCCCTGCTCGACCTCAAACGCTGACGGGCGCTGGCGGACGCAGACACACATACGACAACAGTGCTGATAACGATCAGATCTCGCCGCGTTCCTCGCGCCGGGCGTCCAGCAATGCGCGATTGTAAATGAGCATCACGTCTATCTCGTGAAGAAATCCGACCAGCTTCATGGATTTTCGATCGGCCACGACCGCGACGTGCTCTTCGCCTGTGTCCTGCATCATTTTCAGGGCCCCCTCCAACGTATCGCCGGCGGATAGTGACGGCGGGTGCAGACGGGCAACATCCCGTGCATTCACTACATCATCGATCGAATGATCGAAAGCGCTGTCGGATAAATCCCCAAGGGTAATGGTACCGAACAGCCCCCCGTTATCATCTACGACGAACAACTCACCATGGGGGGCGGTCAGCAGTTTCTCGCGGACCCCGTTAATGTTGAGCGATTGCTCGACCGGGGTGAACCTGTGGCTCATGACGTCGGATACATGCGTCGTGGTCATCAGGCTCGATTAACGTCCACCCTTTGTATTGATGCCGCGACGGTCAAGCTGCCAGGTAAAGAAGGAATGGCCGCGAACCTGTTGCGTGATCACGGTCGCGATCACGACAGCCATCATGACAGCGATTGTCAGCGCATAGTTTGCCGTCAGCTCGAACACGATCAGAATGGTCGAGATGGGCGCGCCCAGCACTGCACCCGATACGGCACCCAGCCCAACCAGCGTATAGGCCGAATGACCGGATGACAGATGCGGAAAGAACTCGGTCGCGACCAGCCCGAATGCGCCACCGACCATCGCACCGATAAACATGGATGGCGTAAAAACACCGCCCCCGAACCCGGCACCGACACAAATTGCCGTGGCGGCGGTCTTTGCTGCGATCAGGGCGATCAGCAGGGCGAGGCCGTACTGGCCCTTCAGCGCCAGGTCGGTCGCTTCGTATCCGACACCAAGGACCTGCGGAAAGGCCAGGGCAATAACTCCGACGCATAACCCGCCAAACATCGGCTTCAGCCATCCCGGGACCGGTATTCGCCCAAACACATCAGACGAAAACTCGACAGATCTGAGGAAAATAACCGCCGACATCGCACAGACGACACCGAGCAGTGCAAAGGCAGGAAACTCCCAGAAAGATACAATCGTCTGATCCGGAATGATGAATGCCGGAAAATCACCAAAATAGAGCCGCGTAATGATCGTTCCGGTAACACCGGCAATGACGATAGGGGCGAAAGCACTGAGCGCGTAATGCCCGATCACGACCTCAAGCGCGAAAAAGACGCCTGCAATCGGTGCATTGAAAGAAGACGCCACTGCGGATGCCACGCCACACCCCAGCAGTGTCACCGCCTGCGACCGGCTGAGCCGGAGCCGGGTCGCCACAAAGGATGACAAGGTCGCACCCAGATGCACCACAGGCCCTTCACGACCGACGGATGCGCCAACACCGATCGAAATCGCACTCACCGATGCCGCCCCCAAACCCTCACGCAGGGTTATCGAGCCGGACCGCAATGCGGCTGCCTCCATGACATCTGCGACGCCGCGGTTGCGCCGGCCCGGCATCAGGTAGTGTACCAGAAGACCGACGAACAGCCCGCCCGCCGTCGGTACGAGAACAATCTTCCAGTCGGGCAGCTCATCGATAAACCCGGACATCTGTTCGAGAGACGCACCGAAGGTCGCCAACTGAATAAGGTCAACGGCTTCGCGAAAGACGATTGCCCCGAACGCCGCAGCAGAACCGGTCAGCACTGCCAGCAAGATAAGAATGAGCTGCTGGTTGCGGATAAAGCGGTAGACCGGCTCGAGCAGGGGATTGCCTGTCACAGCGTCCCCCTTGTCAAAGGCGGACCGGTGAGCCGAAAATTACAAAATGGTTTCAATCGGTTGGAAGCCATTCGGATATTTGTATCGTGCCGGATGCCGCGCGCAAAGCCAAAATTTCCGACCTCGCCGCTATTTCCGCCGGATACCGATCGCGCGGCCCTGCTGATCCGGTGCAGGGAAATCTCCGTGCACAGCCATCATGTCGGCAGCCTTTTGCCTGATTGTCTCGGACATCGGCACCACTTTTCGGATGCCAAGGTCGACGTGAACCGTCATCACCTCGGTCGTGGCGGACAGGAAGCCCTTTTCGGCATGATACATCCGGTGAAAATAGTGCAGCCGCTTTTCATCGTAATCCAGAAGCTGCGTCTTGACGGAAACCTCGTCCCCCTCAAGCACCTCGGCGACGTATGAGGTATGCGTTTCGACGGCAAAGGTCGAGCAGTTGGTCTCCACCCGGTAGGGTTTGTCCAGGCCGAGACTATCGTGGAACACGTCGGTAGCATGATCGAAGATCAGCACGTAATAGGCCATGTTCAAATGGCCATTATAATCACACCATTCGCTCCGAACGGTCTCCTGCCAGATTACCGGAAGGGACGCTTCGCCCATCAGGATTTCAGCGCCTGACCGGCCCGGACCAGAATATCCAGCGCTTTGAACGCATCCTCGATCAACGGGAACGTTGGCACGCCGCGCGGCTCCAGAAACGCCTTGGCTTCCTCGTTACAGGCATGGTCGCCACTGAAGGAAATATACAAAGGTTTCTTCGGATATTTGGCTGCCAGTTCCGGAATGAAGTCCAGCGACGGCATGCCCAGCTCCTTCGTGAGGATCATGATCGAAACGACTGCATCGACATTCGGATCCTTGAACACGGCTTCCATCGCTTCACGATAGGCATATTCCATGCCGTGTACGGTGGCGCTCGGGAAAATATCAACCGGATTGCTGAGACGGATAAACGGGGGGCTGATCTCTTTCAGCCGGTCCATCGTCTTCTTCGTCAGGTTGGGAAAGGTCAGGTTCAGCCGCTGTCGGCACAGATCGCTGATATGGACGATAAAAGCGCCCGACGGCGATACAAAACCGACCCTGTTCCCCGCCGGCACCGGCATCGGGGCTGCGGCCTTGGCCGCCAGGAACAAATGCGAAAATTCGTCGATCCGCACGACACCCGCCTGGCGCAGCGCACCATCAAGGATACGGTCATCCGAACCGAGTGACGCGGTATGCGACAGCGCCGCTGCGGCACCGTCCGGCGTCGCCCCGCCCTTCAGCATGATCACCGGCTTCTTCGGCGTCACCTTGCGCGCGATTTCTATAAAGTCACGCGGGCGGCGCAGGCTTTCGAGGTAAAAGAATATCGCGTCGGTGTGCTTATCTGTCGCGAGAAACTCGAACACATCGGTCTCATCGATATCAACCGTGTTGCCGAGGCCGATACACCGCGCAACGCCGTAATTTTCGGCAGACATGATGTGCTTCATCATGGCGCCGGTAAAATTACCGGTCTGTGCGACGTAGGAAATGCCGCCCTTGGGGATTTTACCAAGCGGAAAGAAGCTGGATGTGAAATCGGCCGGGGTTGAGATATGTCCCGCCGTATTGGGCCCGAGTACCCGCACACCGGTTTCGTGCGCGGCACGCGCAAGCTCTTCCTGCAGGTCTTCACCGGCGTGATCGACCTCGGCAAAGCCACCGGCAACCAGTACGATCGATCCGATTTTTCGCGCAGCGCAGTCGCGCACCGCCTGCGGGGTCGCCTGTGCCGCCAAAATCACGATGGCAAGATCAATCCCGGACGGCAGGTCTTCGATGGTCTTGTAGACCTTCATACCGAGCAGCCGGCCCCCGCGGGGATTCACCGGATAGATATTTCCGGCATACCCATTGGCGCGCATATTTTCGATAACGACACGCCCGGGTCGGCCCTTGGTCGCAGAAGCACCGACAACGGCAACATTGCGGGGCGCGAAGAACCGTTTGAGATTTCTTTTCGCAGTCATTTTGACTCTCCCGCAGCTTTGAGAATGACAAGGCCATCGACCGCGACAGGTTTGGCGCCGGCGATGATCAGCGGGTTGATATCGATTTCTGCAATCTCCGGGTTATCGGCGGCAGCCTTGCCGACCCCGACGATTGCGCGGGCAAGAGCCGCCCGGTCGACCCGCGGCATTCCCCGCACCGCATCGAGAATACGTGTCGCGCGAATTTCGTTCATCATGTCCCGGGCATCGGTGAGTGTCAGAGGCGCCAGGCGGAACGAGACGTCTTCAAGAACTTCGGTAAAGATGCCGCCGAGGCCGAACATGACGGATGGCCCGAACTGTTCGTCCCGGGTCATGCCGATCATCAGTTCCCGGCTTCCCTTGACCATCTCCTGGACCAGATACCCGCCGGTAAAATGCGGACCGGCACGGCCGGAAAGTGTCTTGAAGGCATCCGTGACATCACGCGCAGAGCCAAGACCAACGGCAACCAGACCGGCTTCGGTCTTATGGAGCAGATCCGGAGCGCAGCCTTTGAGCACGACCGGATAGCCTAGCCCATCAGCAGCCTTTTTTGCTTCCGCGGCTGTTTTGACGAGCTTCTCGCGGGTAACGGGAACCCCGTAGGCCGAGAGGAGTCGCTTGCTGTCATATTCCGATAATGCGCCATGGCCTGAAGCCAGCGCCTTCTGAATCAGGCGCTTCACGCCGGTGGTTTTCACGATGTAAGCCTCGTCGGATGTTTATCTTTCGTAGCCGAGCACAGGCGCCAGCCACCGCTCTGCGGTCGCTAGGTCCATCCCCTTCCGACGTGCATAATCCTCTACCTGATCTTTTGCAATTTTACCGGTCCCGAAAAACCGGGCATCGGGATGCGCAATGTAAAACCCGGACACAGCAGCTGTCGGGAGCATGGCAAAACTCTCGGTCAATTCGATGCCAACCTTATCGGTAGCACTGAGGAGCGAAAACAGGCCCTCCTTCTCCGTATGATCAGGACAGGCCGGATAACCCGGGGCCGGGCGAATTCCCTGATATGCCTCTTTGATGAGATCCGTATTGCCGAGCCTTTCATCGGGCGCATACCCCCAGAACTCGTTGCGGACACGTTCATGGAGACGTTCAGCAAATGCCTCCGCCAGACGGTCGGCAAGCGCTTTGAGCAGGATCGCGTTGTAATCGTCGTTATCCGCTTCGAACCGGGCAACATGTTCGTCGATGCCTATGCCGGCCGTTACCGCGAACGCACCGATATAGTCGCGGACACCGGATTCGGCAGGTGCCACAAAATCAGCGAGCGCGAAGTTCGCCCGGGTTTTCTTAGCCCCGCCCTCTCGTTTCATTTGCTGCCGGATCGTATGAAAATGCGACACCACTTCGGCACGGTCTTCATCGGCATATATCTCTATGCTCTCGGCACCATCGGAGTTTGCCGGAAACAGGCCGAACACGCCCCGGGCAGAGAGCCATTTTTCATCGATAATCTGATCCAGCATCCGCTCTGCGTCTGAGAACAGGGCGGTGGCGGTCTCGCCGACGATGTCGTCTTCGAGGATTGCCGGATAGGTGCCAATCAATTCCCACGCGCGGAAAAACGGAGTCCAGTCGATCCGGTCCCGGAGTTCGGCCAGCGAATAGTCATCCAGAACATGCACACCGGGCATTGCCGGTGGAGTCGGCTGCCAGGCGGACCAGTCGATATCGGCCTTGTTGGCCCTTGCCGCCTCGAGACTGAGCGCCCGCCCGGCGCTGTCTTTTGCCGTGTGCCGGCGCCGCGCGTCTTCGTTCTCCGCGCGGATTTTTTTGACGAAGTCTTCGCTAAGATCGTCACTCAACAGGTTCGATGCGACACCGACCCCGCGCGATGCATCGAGCACATGAATAGTGGTGCCGGAATATGCCGGTTCGATGCGGACCGCAGTGTGAATTTTGGAGGTCGTCGCACCGCCGATCATCAGCGGTATCGTGAATCCTTCACGCTCCATCTCGGCGGCAACATGCACCATTTCATCGAGTGACGGCGTAATCAGCCCGCTGAGGCCTATAATATCGACGTTTTCATCACGCGCAGTCTCGAGAATTTTCTGAGGCGGGACCATTACGCCAAGGTCAATGACCTCGTAATTATTGCACTGAAGCACAACGCCGACGATATTTTTGCCGATATCATGGACGTCCCCCTTCACGGTCGCCATCAGGATCTTGCCCTTGGCTTTCGTCTCCTCGCCTTCGCGCTTGTCGTCCTCAATGAACGGAATCAGATAGGCCACGGCCTGCTTCATCACCCGCGCACTTTTAACAACCTGGGGCAGAAACATCTTGCCCGCGCCGAACAGGTCACCAACAACGTTCATCCCGTCCATCAACGGACCTTCAATGACATGCAGCGGCCGGTCGGCATCCTGACGCGCAGCTTCCGTGTCCTCGACGATAAAATCCGCAATCCCGTTCACCAGAGAATGGGTGAGGCGCTCACCAACCGGCTTTTCACGCCAGGTCAGGTCTTCAATGCGCTCTTTTTTCTCTCCCTTGAACGATTCCGCCGCATCGACAAGGCGCTCGGTTGAATCGTCCCGCCGGTTCAGCAGCACATCTTCGACCAGATCGCGGAATTCAGCGGGAATATCCGCATAGACCGTCAGCTGGCCCGCATTGACGATCCCCATATCCATGCCAGCCTGAATTGCGTGATACAGAAAGGCCGAATGCATCGCTTCACGGACAGGGTCGTTACCGCGGAAAGAGAACGAAATATTGCTCAAACCGCCGGACACATGCACATGCGGCAAGGTTTCCTTGATCCTTGCCGTCGCCTCGATGAAGTCGAGCGCATAGTTGTTATGCTCCTCGATACCGGTGGCAACCGCGAAAATATTCGGATCGAAAATGATATCCTGCGGCGCAAAACCCGCTTCATTTATCAGCAGCTCATACGACTTTGTGCAGATTTCAACCTTGCGGTCGGCGGTGTCGGCCTGACCGTCTTCGTCAAAGGCCATCACGACGACAGCCGCACCATACCAGCGCACGCGCTTCGCCTGGGCGAGGAAAGCCGCCTCCCCTTCTTTCATGCTGATCGAGTTGACGACACCCTTGCCTTGGACACAGCGCAGGCCCGCTTCGATAACCGACCACTTTGATGAATCAATCATCACCGGCACTCGGGAGATATCCGGTTCCGCGGCCAGAAGGTTCAGATACCGGACCATAACCGCTTCGGAATCGATAAGACCTTCATCCATGTTGATGTCGATAATCTGCGCACCGTTGGCGACCTGCTGTCGGGCAACATCGAGGGCAGTGTCAAAATCACCTTCCTTGATCAGTTTCGCGAACCGCGCCGACCCGGTCACGTTGGTACGTTCGCCGACATTCACAAACAGAGTATCGGAACCGATATTCAACGGCTCCAATCCGCTCAGCCGGCAGCGAACCTCGATCTCCGGTACTTCACGCGGCGGATGTATCGCGGCGTTTTCCACCAGCATCCGTGTATGATCCGGGGTCGTCCCGCAGCACCCGCCGATCAGGTTTACAAACCCGTTGGCGGCGAAATCGCTCATGATTTCCTGCATCTCATCAGGCGTCTGGTCGTATTCGCCAAACGCATTGGGCAGGCCCGCATTCGGATGACAGGACACGAATGTCCCGGCGATGCGCGACAGTTCCTGCAGATAGGGCCGCAATTCCTGGGCACCCAATGAACAATTCAGTCCGACGACCAGGGGTTCCGCATGGGCAATCGAATTCCAGAATGCTTCCGTGGTCTGACCGGTCAGGGTTCTTCCGCTCGCATCGGTGATAGCGCCGGAGATAAAAATCGGCAGTCGGATACCGGCATCGTCAAAGAACTGAAGGATTGCGAAAATCGCCGCCTTTGCATTCAACGTATCGAACACGGTCTCGATCAGCAGCAGGTCCGCACCGCCATCCACAAGACCTGTCACGGATTCCGTATAAACATCGACCAGCTCGCCGAAATTCGTGTTGCGATACCCCGGATCGTTGACATCGGGCGAAATCGACGATGTCCGGTTGGTTGGACCGATAACGCCGGCAACAAATCTCGGTTTACCGGGTGTTTCTTCCGATTTGGCGTCTGCAATTCCACGGGCGAGCCGGGCAGCAGCGAAGTTCAGTTCGTAGACCTGTTCTTCCATCCCGTAATCCGCCATCGCGATCGAAGACGAATTAAAGGTATTCGTTTCCAGGATATCGACCCCGGAATCGAGAAATCCCTGGTGAATTTCACCAATTATGTCCGGCCGCGTCAGCGTCAGCAGGTCATTATTGCCCTTCTGGGGGAAAGCGTGGCCGGCGAAGCGTTCGCCATGATAGTCGGCTTCATCGAGCTTATAGGACTGGATCATCGTGCCCATCGCCCCATCGATCACAAGGATCCGGCTCTCGAGCAGTTTGCGGAGTTCCTCGGTCCGGTCAGGCTGGCGAAAAGTAGGCGTGTGCGTCATTGAACCGCCGGCATGATCGACC
The DNA here is from genome assembly GCA_905479125.1 of uncultured Alphaproteobacteria bacterium. Taxonomy (GTDB): domain Bacteria; phylum Pseudomonadota; class Alphaproteobacteria; order MPNO01; family UBA830; genus CAXBCP01. Next base: position 10,713 of record CAJQLI010000296.1, read on the forward strand.
GCGTCTCGCAAAATTTTATCACTATCGAAATTCATTAGTCTGTTTCCCGCACCGCATCAGACCCATCCGGACGAACGCCCAGGATGTGGCAGATGGCAAAAGATAGATCGGCCCTGTTCAGGGTATAAAAATGGAAGGCGTCGATACCCTCGGCCTGCAGCGTCCGGCACTGTTCCGCCGCCGTGGTCGCCGCAACGAGACGGCGGGTGTCGGGGTCATCATCGAGCCCTTCGAAGAGATCCGCCATCCAGACCGGTACGGTTGTCCCGCACATAGCGCTGAATTTCTGGACCTGCGCGAAATTTGTTACCGGCAGAATACCCGGCACGATCTCGACATCTATTCCCGCTTTACGGACCCGCTCGACAAAACGGAGATATACTTCGGTCTCGAAAAAATATTGTGTGACCGCCCGCGTGGCCCCCGCATCAAGCTTGCGTTTCAGGTTATCCAGATCATCGGAAACGCTGGCGGATTCAGGGTGAACTTCCGGGTAGGCCGCGACGCTGATTTCGAAATCCCCCACGTCCCGCAATCCTGCTACCAGGTCGGAGGCATAGTCGTAACCGCCGGGATGGGGCGTATAACCGGCGGCATCGTCCGGCGCATCTCCGCGCAGGGCGACGATATGCCGGATGCCCGCATCCCAGTACTCCTGGGCAACCCGGTTCACCTCCTCCCGCGTCGCACCGACACATGTCAGGTGAGCCGCTGCAGAAAGTGACGTCTCGGAATTGATCCTGGTCACGGTGTTATGAGTCCGCTCACGCGTCGTCCCACCCGCACCATAGGTGACGGACACAAAGCGCGGTTTGAGCGGTTCGAGCCGTTTCACCGACTGCCAGAGCGTTTCGGCCATCTTGTCGGTTTTGGGCGGAAAAAACTCGAAAGAGATATTCAGGTTGGAATCTGTCATTGGTTTGCCCTCCCGCGGATCGAAACACCTGCGGGCCCCGTGCCGGATATCGCCGCCGGAACATCAGTGGTCAAAGTGCCGTCTCCTGTTTTTTGCCCGATCCAGATTTTAACCGTCAGCGGGTTTCCCGGCAGGTCGTGGGTCTCGATCATGTTCAGGTGTGCATCATTGAACAGGGCAGCTATTTCAGTGTCACCGAAGCCCAGACGCCGGTGTGCATGGATATCCCGGAGCCCTTCGACCTCATGAGGGGCAAAATCGACAATCGCGAGCGTTCCCCCGGGTGCGATAACTCTTGCAGCTTCAGTGACGACCGCCGCCGGATCATCTGCGTAATGCAGGACCTGATGCAGGATCGCGACGTCGAATACGGCATCGTCCTCCCGCAGTTGATACATATCGCCCTGGCGCACCTGACAATCCCTCGCGTCGAGTGAATCGAGGCGGGACCGCGCAAGCGCAAGCATCTCGCGCGATGAATCCACACCTACGCTGCGGGCAACCCGCGGCGCCATCAATTCAAGAATGCGGCCGGTACCTGTACCGATATCGATAAGATTTTTATCCCCGCCATGTGGAAGTATCGCCAGGAGTTTGGCTTCAACATCCGCATCATCGACATGCATCGACCGGATTTGATCCCACTGGCTCGCGTTTTCACGGAAATAGGCATCTGCCAGATCGTGGCGCGCGCGACGGACATCCGCCAGTCGCTGCATATCGCGCTTCACCTGCGGGTCGTTATCGGGAATCAGGCCAATTATCTGCTGGCACAGCGCGTAAGAGCGCG
>CAJQLI010000297.1 GCA_905479125.1 uncultured Alphaproteobacteria bacterium
GTCTTTATCGAGCGCCAATTCACCGGTTGTGACGTGATCGCGACCCTGCGCATCTGTCATGAAGCTGTCCGACCGGTCGGCCGTCCACTTGATCGGGCGGCGGACTTTCTTCGATGCCCAGGTCAGGATCGCTTCTTCGGCGTAGTGATAGATCTTGGTGCCGAAGCCGCCACCGACGTCGGGCGCCACGACCCGAAGCTTGTGCTCCGGTATAGACAGCACGAACGCGCCCATCAGCAATCGGATGACGTGGGGGTTCTGACTGGTTGTGTGCAGGGTGTAGTGATCGCCTGCCGGGTCGTATTCCGCGAGCGCAGCACGGGGCTCGATTGGGTTTGCGACCAGCCGGTTATTGATCAGGTCCAGCTTGGTGACGTGATCGGCTTTATCAAAAATTGCATCGACCTCGTCCTTGACGCCGATTTCCCAGTCGTAACAGAGATTGCTGGGCAGGTCGTCATGCACGAGTGCGGCACCTTCGGCGGCCGCGTCCACCATCGAGACAACGGCAGGCAGTTCTTCGAGGTCGAACTCGATCAGTTCCGCCGCATCGCGCGCTTGTTCCTTGGTTTCTGCGATCACAACGGCGAGGTTGTCGCCCACGTGACGCACCTTGTCCGCGACAAGGGCAGGGTGGAGAGGCTCATGCATCGGGATTTCGTTTTTACCGATTACCTGCCAGCCGCAGGGCAAACCACCGACTTCGTCAGCGGCCCAGTCAGCACCCGTCAGAATCATGACGACGCCGGGAGCTGCCTCGGCTTTGGACGTATCGACGCTTTTGATCTTTGCGTGTGCAACCGAAGACCTCACCATCCAGGCGTAAGTCTGGCCCGGTCGGTTGAAGTCGTCGACGTACCGTCCCGTACCGGTCAGAAAGCGCTGATCTTCGCGGCGTTTGATCGGTGTACCGATTGATCCGTCTGGCATTGGTGCCTCCCTGTATAATGGTTGAGGCTGCGGGTCCGTTTCCCGGTTCTTCGTCAGCCTTTAGGCAGTCATTTCCTTGTGCGCTGAAAGGATCGCTTTCACGATGTTGTGGTAACCCGTGCAGCGGCAGAAGTTTCCTTCAAGTTCTTCGCGAACAGTTTTTTCGTCGAGGCTGTCCTTGTTACGATCGACGATGCCGATTGCGCTCATCACCATACCGGGTGTGCAGAAACCGCACTGAAGAGCATGGTTTTCACGGAAGGCTTCCTGCATCGGGTGCAGCTTGTCGCCATCGGCGAGGCCCTCGATCGTGGTGACGTCTTTGCCATCGACCTGTCGGGCGAGGATCGTGCAGGATTTGATGGGCATGCCATCAATGTGCACCGTGCAGGCACCGCACTGGGTCGTGTCGCAGCCGACATGAGTGCCGGTCATGCCCAGACCTTCGCGCAGGTACTGAACCAGAAGCGTGCGGTTTTCTGCTTCTGCAGAAACCTGTTTGCCATTAACCGTCATTGAGACAGTGGTTGTCGCCATAGGAGCCTCCATATTTCACCGGGAATACGATATTCCCGACCGTTTCAACCGCTGGTACGCCCGTCGTTTGATCGGCGTAACGCACTTGCGGACTGTCTATCCCGGGTTCTAGCGAACCCTCCAATTTAAAGCAGTTAACCGTTGTAAACAGGGCAGGTCAAGCGCCCTGACCAGTTTAAACAACGGAAAACAGGTTCTCGTCCGGCAGGCTTCAGACCAGCAATGCCAAAACGACCACAACAGCGACAATCAACCCGCCGACCCAGACGACGGGGCTGATGCCGCCACCGGATTGCGCAGGGGCTGCCGCTGTGGCTTCCGGTGCGGCAGGTGTTGCCGCCGGAGCGGCTTCCGGGGCCGGAGCTGCGGGCGCCTCCGCCTCGGCAGAGGCCTCGGGTGCCGCGTTATCGGCAGCGACGACATCGGCGAATTTACCGAAGAACTCGTTCGCCATCTTTTTTGCCGTGGAATCGATCAGGCGGGAGCCTATCTGTGCCAGTTTGCCGCCGACCTGGCCGGTGGCGGTGTAATTGAGCAGGGTTCCGTCACCGTCATCGACGAGACTGACCTCGGCGCCGCCCTTTGCGAAGCCGGCGACACCGCCGGTGCCTTCACCGGAAATCTTGTAGCCGTTCGGGGCGTCGATATCGCTCAGCGTTACCTTGCCCTTGAACGTTGCTGAGACAGGCCCGACCTTGGATTTGACGGTAGCCGAAAGCTCAGTGTCGGATTCTTTGTTAAGCTCCTGGCAGCCGGGGATGCAGGCCTTCAGAATCTCGGGGTCGTTCAGGGCTTCCCAGACCTTCTGGCGGGGCGCAGGAATCTTGTATTCGCCGGTCATTTCCATGGCAGATAACTCCAGTCTTGAATCGCTTGAGGATTGACTGGAACTTAGTGCCTCAGCTTCGCGGGGGCAAGGGACGGGCGAGTCATAACGGCGCTTTGCCGCAGGCGTGGTGGGACTGCGCCTGTGGGCCTTTCCGGTCGGGTTTTTGTATATCTTTAGAGCAAGTCAGCGCTAGGTGAGGTCTATATCGGTATCGATATCAACGAGAAGACGGTCGAGATCTGTCTGCAGCGCTGTATCGGGGGCTTCAGGTTCTTGTATGAGGGCAGCGGGGGCCTTTCCTGGCTTGGCAATCGGCGCGAGGACGCCGGTTTGCCGATAGATCGCCGATGTCAGTTTCTCACTTTCAATCGGTTTCGAGACGTAATCGTTCATGCCCGCAGCGCGGTATCTCTTCTCGTCTCCCTTCATCGCATTGGCGGTGAGCGCGATGATGGGTATCTGTGACTTGGGCCCATCCATATCGCGAATGCGCAGGGTGGCTGTGACGCCGTCCATCTCCGGCATCTGCACGTCCATCAGGACCAAATCATACGCGCCACGGATGACGGCACTGACAGCTTCGATGCCATTGCCGACGATATCGACCTCATGACCTGCTCGGCCAAGGATGGCTCTGATTACTTTCTGATTAACTTCATTATCTTCGGCGACGAGAATTCGCAGCGATTTTGTGGGCTCGTCTGCAATTAGGGCGTCTAGGCCGCCACCGGCATGCCTGTCATGCTCCACCTGGGCCGCGATGCCCTCCGGGCTGACGATTGTGAACCAGAATGTGGACCCTTCGCCAGGAGTGCTATCGACGCCGATCTCGCCGCCCATTGCTTCGGCGAGTTGCTTGCTGATGGCGAGACCAAGGCCGGTACCACCGTGTTTTCGGGTGATCGATGAATCGGCCTGCGTAAACTTCTGGAACAGCTTGGAGATTGTATCTGAGGGAATTCCCACACCGGAATCTTTGACTTCGAACCTTGTCCGGATCAGGCCCTCCGACAGTTTTTCCTGCGAAACGTTGATCCTGATGCTGCCAGCCTCAGTAAATTTAAGGGCGTTGGACATAAAGTTGAACAGGATCTGGCGAATTCTGGTCGGGTCGGACCGCAAGACAGGTGCGATCACGCTATTGCTGTTATGACTGAACCCGATCCCGGCTGCGAAGGCTTTTGACGACCAAAGGTCGTCGACGGAATGAAGAATGTCGTTCAGGTCGAAATCGAGTTCTTCAAGGCCCAACTTGCCGGCTTCGATCTTCGAGAGGTCCAGGATATCGTTCAGAAGTGTCAGCAGGAGGCCGCCGGAAGAGCGGATGGTTCTGACATGGCTCCGCTGTTCTTCGTCCAGCGGGCTGTCGAGAAGCAGCCCGGCCATACCCAGAACGCCGTTCAGGGGAGTCCGAAGCTCGTGGCTCATACTTGTCAGAAATTCCGATTTAGCCAGGTTTGCTACCTGTGCAGCCTTGGCGACGGATTCTGCCTCGGCCTTGGCCTGCTCAAGCATCTCTTCACGTTCGAACAGTTTGCTGACATCTGTGTTGATTCCGCCAACACCGACGACGAGGCCGTCTGCGTCAAACACGGGAAACTTGGAAACGTTATAGTATGCGTCTGTGCCGTTATCATGCTTTCCGGCCAGCCGTAGCGTGGATGTTGTCGGAGCGGCAGCGTCTATCACGCGCTGATCGGTTTCTTCCATTCTGGCACGTTCTTCGTCGGACAGGCGGGATCCTCCGCGTTTTCCGATGACCTCCTCTTCGGTGACGTTGTGAAGTCTCAGGTATTGGGCGTTCACCATCACAAGCCGGTGGTTGAGGTCTTTGACATACATCGCTGAAGGGGAGTGATCGAGAAACGCCCGAAGGCGGCTTTCGCTTTCGCGCAGGGCCGTTTCCGCCGAACGACGGTGCCGTATCGTTCTGAACAGAACGATAATCAGCGTCATTTGCAGGCCGATTGCGATAGCACCGGCAATCAGCCATTCGGCATAAGTCTTCAGCGTCTCTTGCGGCCGGTTGATGATGATAGATTCCGGCGGCAGGCGATGATCTGCGATACGGAGTCGGGCCAGCTCTATATCGTCGAACATAAAGACATTCGGACTTTTGTCCGCGACCTTGATCTGTGCAACCGGAACGCCACTTAAAATGGCGGCGGCCGTCATGCCCGCGGATCGTCCCTGTTCAAAATGCGAGACGACTTCGCCGCCGAGAACCCCGTGGCCGATACCATGCTGCTGTGCTGCAAATATCGGTCCCGGAAAAGCTTTTTTCATCTGTGTCAGTAGTGCGAGGTAGTCGAGCCTGTTGCCAAGCCGGTCGCGATATCCTCCGCTCATCATGACGGGTGCACCTGCAGGCAGACTGGCAAGCTTCGCCCATAGTTCTTCGTAGCTGAGTTGCGACGTTGAAATGAACTCTGCATTCATCAGGCCGAGTTTACGAACGCCCTGACGGGTACGGCGTGTATTTGCCTTTCCGGTCGAAGTGATCTCTTCATGAACAATAAAGATCTTATCTGCTGCAGGATAAAGGCGTTTCATCAGCTTCAGGGTGCTTTCGCCGGATGCTTCCTCGACAACGCCGGTGACCTGGGGGTTGTTGTTCTGACTAACCGCCTTGGAGATATTGTTGACGGCAAGGAAAACGATCGGTATCCCCTTGAACAGGTCGTTCTGTTCGGCAAGCGCGAATGAAAAGGCATTGTCATCGCCGACAATCACGGTGTCGTAGCGGGGAAGGTCCCGCATTTTGTTTGCGAGATCGAGTCTGAACGCCGGTAACCGCGTGGTTTTAGGGAACCGTTTGGTGTCCATGAATTCGATATCCAGTGACACCCTTTGGGAATCGAATCCGCCTTCTTCCAGGGCCGTGCGAAGACCGCGAACCTGTTCGCCGAATGACGGGAATGCCGGATGATACGAGCTGATAAAGAGTACTCTTTGCCGCTCGTCCGACCCCCGCGCCCCTGATAACGGGGGCGTTAAGACTACAGCCAAAAGGAACAGGAGGCGGACAGCACGGCATGCGAAGCAGGACATAAGCACCCAGTCATAAAAGTGACAGGGCAGCCTGTATCCCGATAGGTTAAGAAGTTCTTAAAAATGCCTCATCAGCAGCAGGAATAATTCAGTCAGGTCGTTGTTTTATTGAACAAATATGCGGGGCCAGAGGTCAGGCCGCGAATTTCCATTCTGCAAGGCCGCACCCGATCAGTGTTTCCGGCATCGGGATATAATCGATCATCTCGAAGCCTTTGCCACCGGCTGCGCCGTGAGCGATAGACCACGAGCGCACTTCGGCGCCGCCATTGCCGGTTTCCTTCAGCATCCGTGATAGCTCGGACGCGATCTTTGCGTCAGGCGCGTTTGCGAATAAATCCATGCAGGCCTTGTCGAACGGCTCGTCGATCCAGCCCATGGTTGTTTCGCCGATAGAATGGCTGAGACCACCGGTGCCAAGGACAACCACGCGCAGGTCCTCAGGGTAAGCCTCGATGGCGTCCCGGATCATATGTCCCCAGGCGAGGCAGCGTTTGGGCGTTGGGAAGGGCTCTTCCATCAGGTTCAGGAACACCGGAACCACTGGCGGCAGCGTCTCGAACCCCATACGCCATAGCGGAATGCCAATGCCGTGGTCGATCTTGATGCGGTGAGAATAGGCGGGATCGAAATCTGCATCCATCGCGAATTCAAGCAGATGGCTTCCGAGGCCGGCGTGACCAGGAAACGTGCAGCCGTTGAAAATGGGCTGCATGAACGGTTCCGGTGGGCCATCGTGTTCTTCGCCGACGCCGATCAGGAAGGCAGGCATGTTCTCGAGAAAGAAATTTATCCAGTGATCGTTCGAATGGATTACCAGGACATCCGGCTCAAGCGCTTTCACGCGTTTTCCCAGCTCATCATATCGGGTGGTCAGCCAGTCGCGGGTGTCATCCTGCAACGTGTCCCAGGACCGGGCAATGTTGGGCGCGTGTGAAGCAGCGAAGCTGCCGACTAGTTTAGCCATTGACCCGTTTCCTCTCTTCGTCGGTCTGGAAAGATTCCAGTACTTCAATTGATTTGGCATCGTCATAGCCCAGCATCAGCAAAAAGAAACGCATCAGGTAAGGGTTGATGACGGGGATAAGAACGCCGATATCGTCGTTCAGTAAGGCCTGTTCGATTTTTGGCGGAACCGGATAGCGGGCGATTACCTCGGCGCGGTGATTGGTCCACTGGTCCTTGCCATGCGGCCCCTGCAGATCAAACACCAACTTGTTCGTCCAGTAATCGGTCATATACGCCTCCACGAAATCGACAGTCGCAATCATTCGGTCGTCACTATAACGACGGTGACACCATACATACCAGATAGTGCATCTGCAGCGTTTGATCGACGTTAATTTTGTATTTTTTCATCCGTCTGCGGGCGGGGCTGCTTGACAGATCAAGTGAACAGGCAGAGGCTCTCGGAATGTTCAAGAACATGTACATAGCGCAAAAAAATTGGTGGTGGCCGGTCTAACCGGTGGCCACGCGCATTGTTCGTTTAATTTAACAGACAGACGCTGAAACGGGCCGCCAGGGAACTGGCGGCTTTTGTTATTTCGGCCATCGCTTCCCTTCACCGGCTTATACCAAGGGAACGCAACATGGATTCCATCACCTACACCACCCCCGGCGGGATCGGCATTCGCCGTGAAGCTTTGACGGCAAATTATGCCGATGGCGTCTCGCCACTGATTTCAGCGCTTGATTCCCGTCGCGGGGTCCTGCTCGCATCGTCGTTCGAATATCCGGGCCGTTACACAAGGTGGGATATCGGCTTTGTCGATCCGCCGGTGGAGATCACTGCAAAAGATCGCTCAATGCGCATCCGTGCGCTGAACGACAGGGGCAGGGTGCTGGTGAGCTTTGCTGCACCGCTGATGCGCGGCATAGCGGTGGTCGAAGACTTTTCGGAGACAGAAGACGATCTGACTTTTCGGATATCAGAGCCTGTCGGGAGTTTTACCGAGGAAGAGAGAAGCCGTCAGCCGAGCGTGTTTACGGTGCTCCGGGCGATCGTCGGTTGTTTTCAGTCGGACCGGGATGGCCATCTCGGTCTCTATGGCGCGTTTGGCTACGATCTGACATTCCAGTTCGAGCCGGTGGACAGAAAGCTGGTCCGCGATGCTGAACAGCGCGATCTGGTGTTGTTCATTCCGGACGAAATCCTGATCGTGGATCATCGCCGTGAACAGGCGCTCCGTTACGTTTATGAGTTCTCGCGCGGCGGGGTTACGACTGACGGCATGGCGCGTACGGGTGTTGCCGAGACGTTTTCGCCGGGGGGCGTGCCGGAGCATGATTGTGACCACGACCCGGGCGAATACGCTGACACCGTTCGTGTTGCGCAGCAGGCCTTCGCGCGCGGGGATATGTTCGAAGCCGTACCCGGCCGGATGTTTCATGAACCCTGCAACGCGCCGCCATCTGTCCTTTTCGACCGCCTGCGGCAGCGCAACCCGGCGCCCTATGGGGCGCTGATGAATCTCGGTGGCGGGGAATACCTTGTCGCCGCGTCTCCGGAAATGTTCGTCCGCGTCGAGGGGCGGCGCGTTGAGACATGTCCGATTTCAGGAACGATTGCCCGCGGTCGGGACGCTATCGAAGACGCGGCCAATATCCAGGAACTGATGAATTCGACCAAGGACGAATCCGAACTGACAATGTGCACTGATGTGGATCGCAATGATAAATCCCGGGTATGTGTGCCGGGCAGTGTCAGGGTGATCGGACGTCGCCAGATAGAGATGTATTCCCGCCTGATCCATACCGTTGATCACGTCGAAGGCATACTGCGCGAAGAGTTCGATGCTTTCGATGCCTTTCTTGCCCATACGTGGGCCGTGACGGTGACCGGCGCGCCCAAGCAGGCCGCGATGCAGTTTATCGAAGATCACGAGAAATCACCGCGAAGGTGGTATGGCGGTGCGATCGGCTTTGCGGGTTTCGACGGTTCGATGAATACCGGGCTGACCCTGCGGACCATCCGTATCGAGAAGGGCGTGGCAGAAATACGTGCCGGCGCGACATTGCTCTATGATTCCGACCCGGAGGCGGAAGAGGCGGAAACGACGCTGAAGGCGTCGGCTCTGATCGATGCGATCCGGAATCCGACTGCCTCGGCTGCGGCTCAGGCGGTACCTTTACGGACCGCAGAGGGAAGGCGGGTTCTGTTTGTCGACCACCGGGATTCGTTCGTTCACACCCTCGGGGGGTATGTACGCGCAACCGGTGCTGCCGTGACGACGCTGCGCGCAGGATTCGGCCCGGAGCGGATCGACGATATTGCACCTGACCTGGCCATTCTGTCGCCGGGTCCGGGCCGCCCGGCGGATTTTGAAATGTCTGCGACACTGGACGCATTACTTGCCCGCAATGTCCCGGTATTCGGTGTTTGTCTCGGGCTACAGGGGATTGTCGAACACTTCGGCGGAACGCTCGATGTGCTTGATGTTCCCGTGCATGGCAAACCGTCGGAAATTACGGTGTCGGATTCATTTGTGTTTGAGGGGTTGCCCAGGCGTTTGACCGTCGGCCGGTATCATTCCCTGTTTGCGGTGCCGGATACGTTGCCTGACTGTCTTCGCGTGACGGCGCGTACAGACAAGGGAATTGTAATGGCGATTGAACATAAAACCCTGCCGATTGCCGCGGTACAATTTCACCCCGAATCCATTATGTCCTTCGGGGACGGTGCCGGGCACCGGATGATGGACAACGTGGTGGGGCGCCTTTAGGCAGGGAAACGGAAACAGCGCATAAAAACGGCGACCCGGATACTCGGGGTCGCCGTCGTTTGGTCGCGATTCCGCCGTAACAACGGTGGGGATGTGTTACGTCAGATAGCGCGTCGCCGTCTCATAAAGGCTAATCCTAAAAGACCGAGGCCCATGACTGCAAGTGTGCCGGGCTCCGCCACACGGAAGGTCAGGTCGGAGACCAGGCCGGGGCCGGGTGTGCCGGTATAGGTCATCGCACCGGTGTTTGGATCGACCTTGTAGACGTCGCCGGAATAGGCCTCGGTTGCATAAATCTCGTTCGTCAGCGGGTTGATACCGAGTCCGTTGAACAGTTCGTTATTGACGTCCACCGTCACGCGCGTGTTGTCTTCAAGAAGCAGCGGGTCTGTATCGTCGTATATCAGATTGTCGAGATCGAAGGTGAACAGCATGTTTGTGCCACCGATGCCGGGGTTCACGTCAGGGTCGAAACCGAGCGCGTAAAGCGTGCCGTTTGAATCGAACGCAATACCGGCAACCGTATCCCAGATCGTCTTGCCGACAAGCGTCGCAAGTCCGGTGCCCGTATCGACCGTATAAATTCCATCCACGGGACCGGGCTGATTCGGATCGGCCCGATCGGATGTGATGGCATAAAGCTTGCCGTCGACCGGATTGAAGGCGAGGTCGCCGATCGACATATCGGAACCTTCGACGTCATTGGGGTCTGTATGAAAGGCTCCGACACTGGAGATCAGCGATCCGTCATCGGGGTCGATCTCGATCAGCCTGGATGTGGAGCCGAAGCCAAAAGCCTGTGAGCCCCAGAGCGAGCCGGAGGGACCGGGGGCTGAATTATCAAACGCTAGTCCTGTAAGGCCCCCACGGGTCGTCGGATCGCCGATGGTGTAAGAGATATTGCTGTTTGTCTGATTGACGGAGACAATTGTGCCCCGGGTCGCTGGCGGGCCGACGGCGACGGAACCATATAGCTGTACCGCTGACGCCGTCTCGGTGGCGAACACTACGACAAGCATCAAGCCTGCAGCGGCTGTGGTGGTGGCGATATTACGTAACCGGGGCATTAGGTCGTTGTCCTGTCTTGGGCAGCATGGCGCGTTCGTCCTGAACGCACTGTCATATTGTGTATGCAAATATCATACCAGTTTCGTATAATCCAATGATTTCAATCGGTTGGGGTAAAAAAATACCGTCTGAAATCACAAAGCGTAAAGTATCCCGACGGTTCGGATGGTTAATAATAACATTCTGCAAGCGGTCAGGAATTCAGAGAGGTATCAGGCTACATCGCTTTGGGATTGTGGAGCTTCGCGGCGCTGGTTCTGCTGATGATATAGGCGGCTCCAATGATCACTGCGGTGCCGGCCAGGGTCCATGAATCCGGTATTTCGGCAAACACGGTCAGCCCGATGATAGCGGCAATCGGGATGCGGGTGAATTCGAGCGGGGCGATGATGGTTGCTTCGCCCTCGCGATAGGCCCGGCTGAGCCATTCCTGTCCGAGCCAGCCACCGAGTGCAGCGAGTGCAAGCCATCCCCATTGGGCGTGTGTCGGCGTGGTCCAGTGAAGCAGGGCTGGCCCGGCAAGCACGATGACTCCGACGGCAAAAAACCAGAAGACGATCCGGCGGGGCGGCTCTGTGCTGGACAGGTTCTTGATGAACACGACGACAAATCCACGGAGCAGCGCGGAAAGAAGGGCTATCAGCATCGCGTCCTGGATCCCGAACTGGGGCTTCAACACCAGAAGGACGCCGATAAAACCGAGGGCCGTCGCGAGCGCACGCCGCCAGCCCGCGTATTCGCCGAGGAAAAGTGCCGCTAACGGTATGACCCAGAAGGGTGTCGTGAACGAAAGAACCATCGCGTCGGCGAGAATCAGGTGCCCCAGCGCATAAACGGTGAGCGCGAATGAGGCACTGCCGAACAAGCCGCGCGCCCAGAGCATCGGCAGGCGGGGGGACAGGATCGCCTTTCTGGCGCCTGTGCGAAGGACCCAGGGGGCAAGAAACCCGAGACCGATACACATCCTGAGCCAGGCCGCCTGCCAGGGGGACATGTCCGTTACGACGTGTTTGAGGGTGACGGCCATGACCGTCAGCGCGCCGACCGCGGCGAGCATCCAGAGCGTGCCTTTTAGATTGTCTGTCATTTTAAAGCACCGCGCTGTCGGGGCAGTACGGTGCCCGTTCGTTCATTAAACGTAGTAGATCAGCAGGATGCCGCCGAGAAGGACTGCGACCCAGAGCGCCATCGATCCTGTCGGCCAGGTGCGCGCAAGAATGCCTTCCGGACCGTGATGCCGGAACATGTATTGGACGACCTTTTGTACGCCGTTACGCAGGTCCTGCAGGATGCTCTGCCAGCCATCACGCGTCAGTGTGATAACCCATCGGTAGATTGCCGGGAGCCACTTGCGGTACGTAATGTCAAAATCGAGATTCACCGATTTCAGGTTTGGCGGATGAATCTTGAAGCGTATCAGTACAGCGAACGCGAGCGCCGCGAAAATCAGCAACTGGTATTGGCCGATCACATGGCTCGTCGTGTAGGGGATATATTTCACGGGATGGGGCAACAGGCTGTATAGCCAGGGGGAATACGCACCGATGGCGATACACAGGATGGCGGTAATTCCCATAGCGATCAGCATGTTCAGCGGTGCTTCCTTGCATCGCTTGCCGGAATCTTGGGCAAAGAAGGTGTAATAGGGCACTTTTATCCCGGAATGAAAGAATGCCCCGACCGAAGCGACAAGCAGGATCATCCAGATCGCCAGATAGCCTTCATAGGCCACGGCCGACAGGATCAGCGATTTGGCGATAAAGCCCGAAAATAGGGGAAATGCTGAAATCGAGGCGGCGCCGATGATACAGAACACGGTTGTGAGCGGCATCGATCTATAGAGCCCGCCCAGCTCCGAGCCTTTTACCGTACCGACCCTGTACAAAACAGCGCCCATCGACATGAAGAGTAGAGCTTTATAAAGGGTGGACACAAAGGCATGGGCGACCGCG
>CAJQLI010000298.1 GCA_905479125.1 uncultured Alphaproteobacteria bacterium
TTTATCGACCGCAGCGGCTACAAAAATCCGGAAAAACTGGATCTGTGGGAGCCGGTCACGATCACCAAGGAAGAGATCGACGAGGAAATCGACCGCCTGGCGGAGCAGCCGCGTCCGGAGAACGGTCGCCGCCAATCGCTGATCGTCCATCCCCGCTGGCAGGAACTCGGCGTCGGTCCGGGTCTGAACCCGGGTGTGCGCGTCACGCTGGAAGTCCTGAAACCCGGCGAACAGACCGCACCGATCCGCCACAATTCAACCCAGGTGAATTTCTGCATCCAGGGTGAAGGCCACTCGATCATTAACGGCAAGAAGATCGCCTTCAACCAGTATGACGTCTACAATTTTCCGTCCATGGGCACCTACTGGCACGTCAACGATTCCAAGGACCTGCATGTCCGCCTGACCTATTCCAATGCCGCTCTGCTGGAAAAAATGAACGTCCATATCGTCGACGAAGAACCGCCGCCGATGATGGAACTGCTCGCCACTGCCCAGAAACAGGCGGCAGAAGAAAAAGAACGCGCAGAGGCCAACGAGGCCGATGCCACCACCAAGAGCCCCTACGGCACGTTCCAGTTGAACGATGACGGCGCCTGGCTGATGCCCTACGAGACGCTGATCAACCCCGCTTCGGTCGATTCCAGCGCGCTGCACTGGCCGTGGCAGGACGTGAAGGCAGAACTCGACAAGCTCACCGCGCTCGGCAAGGACTATCGCGGCCGCCGGCTGTACCTGCTGTTCAACCCGATGACGACGCGCTTCAACGGCACGACGCCGAATTTCTTCGCCACCATGACCGTCCGTCCGCCGAGAATTGTCGACCAGCCGCACCGTCATGTTTCATCGGCCATGAACTATTATTTCCACGGCACCGGTCGCTCGACCGTCGAGGGCAAGGTATACGAATGGAAAGCGGGCGACCTGATGCTGTCCGCACCGGGCTGGGGCGTGCACAACCACGCATCCTACGACGAATCCGTCTATGAACTGACGGTCCAGGACCAGCCGCTGAACATCTTCATGGAAAGCCTGCTGTGGCAGGAAAGCCTGAAACAGCCCTGGTCAGTGCTCGGTGCCAATTCGGGCTTCGAGACCAACGCCTCCGAGCTTCTCGAGGCAGGCGAATAGACGCAAACGTCAAAACAAACCTGTCATCCCGGCCCTGTGCCGGGATCCAGCGCCTTCTTTACAAACAAACCGGACCCCGGAATAAATCCGGGGTGACACGAAGAGTGTTTACCCATAACCAGATGTAGCGGTGTTAGCCCGCCTGTCACTTAAACCGCCCCGACCGGAGACCCAGACCATGATGAAACTGCCCAAAGACTTCCTGAAGGGGTCCATCCCGCCGCTGATCACGCCATTCAAAGGCGGCAAGGTCGATTACGACGCCTATGCCGGCCTGGTGGAATTCCAGGTCAAGAACGGCTCGCACGGCATTCTGGTCAACGGCACGACCTCCGAGCCCGCGTCCCTGACGGTCGAGGAACGCAACCGCATCGTCGATGTCGCAATCGAGGCCAATGCCGGCAAGCTGCCGATCGTTGCCGCAACCGGCTCGCAGAACCTGCAGGAAACCAGCGCGCTTACCGCCCATGCAGAAAAAGCCGGCGCCGATGCGCTGCTGATCGTGACGCCCTATTACACCCGCCCACCCCAGCGCGGCCTGGTCGAGTATTACAAGAAACTCGGCAAGCAGACGTCGCTGCCATGGATGATCTATCACATCCCCGGTCGAGCCGCCGTTTCGGTGACACTCGACACATTGGAAAAAATTTCTAAAGCCTGCCCGAATTTCGTCGGCATGAAGCATGCGGTTGACGACCTCGGCTTCGCCTCCGAATGCCTTGACCATTTCGGCAAGGACTTCCGGATTTTCGTCGGCCTTGAAGACCTTTCCTTCCCGATGATGGCCGTCGGCGCCTGCGGCCTGATGAACGCCGTCGGCAACCTGCAGCCGAAAAAGCTGGCGCAGATGTGCGAAGCCGTCTGGAAGGGTGATCTGAAGAAAGGACAGAAGCTCCATTACGAGCTGTTCGAGATCAACCAGGCGGTGTTCTATGATACCAACCCCATCGCCATGAAATACATGATGAAAAAGCTCGGCATCATGCCGAAAAACGAGCATCGCCTGCCGATGATGCCGGCCACGAAGGAGCTTGAAAAGCGGCTCGACGGCGTGCTGAAGCGCGCAGGCCTGCTGAAGTAGCGCGCGCCCGTCCGACACCGCAAGACAGGCCGGGCTAAACCCGGTAATCTGGCGCCATGGCCCTCCCTGAACTGAAAGCCGTCGATCTCGGCGGCACCCCCATCGCGATCCGCGATACCGAACCAGGCAAAACCACTGGCAAGCCGCCCCTGGTGTTTCTACACGGGCTCGGCGGGTCGTCGCAAAGCTGGGCGTTCCAGTTCCGGGCACTCGCCGAAGATTACCGCGTCATCGCCTGGGACATGCCCGGCTATGGTGTCTCAGGCGCGTTCGGGCGGGAAAACCCGACCGTCGAACATTACGCCCATGCCCTGTCCGCCGTGCTCGACACCGTCGGCGCCTTCAAGGCTCACATTGTCGGCCAGTCGGTCGCCGCCCTGATCGGCGCATCCTATGCCGCCGAATACCCGGACCAGGTCCTGTCCTATACGTTCTGTCAGGGGCTCACCGGTCTTGCCGGATTGCCCGACGAAGAACGCAGCGCCCAGCGCAAATCCCGGCTGGAGACATTCCGCGAACTGGGCGCCGAACGCTTTGCCGAGGAACGCGGCCGCAAGGTGCTGGGTCCCAATACCCTGCCGATGGTCGCCGAACTTGCCGTCACGATCATGAAGCGCGCGCCGGTTCCCGCCATGTGCCAGGCGGTGGAAATGATGGCCCAGACCGATTTCTTTGAAATCGCGCCGCGTATCGACTGCCCGACACTGGTCATCGCCGGCAGCGAAGACCCGGCGTCACCGGTCGATATCGGCAGGTCCGCGCGCGCAGCGCTCGGCGACGGGCCGATGCAAACCATCGACGGTGCCGGCCACTACGGCTCGATGGAAAACCCGGCAGCGTTCAATATGATTTTGGCAGATTTCATCGCCGGTATCCCGGCCGCCTGAGTCGCAGCACTACAACGATAA
>CAJQLI010000299.1 GCA_905479125.1 uncultured Alphaproteobacteria bacterium
GTAGCAAACGCATGGCCGACGCTTACAACCAACTGAACCTTCTGTCCGACCTGCTCGATGCGGCAAAAAAAGCCGGCGCCGACGCAGCGGATGCCGTGGTCTACAACGCAGCATCTCTGTCGGTTTCCTGCCGTATGGGTGAGCTGGAAAAACTGGAACGTGCGGAAAGCAACGATCTCGGTCTGCGCGTACTTATCGGCAAGAAGCAGGCAATGGTGTCATCCACCGATTTCGACCCGTCGACCCTGAGTGAAGTGGTCGAGCGCTGTGTTGCCATGGCAAAGGCCGCGCCGGAAGACCCCTATTGCGGCCTGGCCGACCCTGAACAGATCGTCACCAACCCGCCCGTGATCGATATCTGCGACGAGACCGAGCCGACGAACGACGCCATGATCGAGGCGGCAAAAATCGCGGAAGATGCTGCCCGTGCCGTGGCCGGCGTCACCAATACCGAAGGCGCCGAGACCGGCTGGAGCCGGGCGGAGATCGCCATTGCTGCGACCAACGGCCTCGCCCGCAACTATTCGACGTCCAGCCACAGTCTTGCCGCGTCCGTCCTTGCCGGTGAAGGCACCGATATGGAACGGGATTATGACTACACGTCCGCCGTCTATTATTCGGACCTTGAAGACCCTGCCGAAATAGGCCGCAATGCGGGCGAACGGGCCGTTAAAAGACTGAACGCCCAAAAGGTAAAAACCCAGCAGGTCCCGGTCATCTACGACCCCCGCGTCTCCGGCGGACTTATCCGGCACTATGCGGGCGGAATCAACGGATCATCCATCACCCGCGGCACGTCTTTTCTCAAGGATTCTATGGGAAAGAAAATCTTCTCCGACGGCGTGAACATCATTGACGATCCGCACCGGCCACGCGGGTTCCGTTCCAAACCTTTTGACGGCGAAGGCCTTGCGAATAAACGCAGCGCCATCGCTGATAACGGTGTGTTAACGACCTGGGTGCTCGACCTGTCCGCGGCCCGCCAACTCGGCCTTGAATCGACCGGTCACGCGTCGCGCGGCACATCATCGCCGCCCTCGCCGTCGCTTACCAATCTCTACATGGAGGCGGGCAGCCAGTCCCCGGCAGAGCTGATGGCTGATATCGAGAACGGCTTTTACATTACTGAACTGATCGGCATGGGGATCAACATGATCACCGGCGATTACAGCCGCGGTGCCACCGGGTTCTGGATCGAGAATGGCGAGATCACGTATCCGGTCAGCGAAATGACGATTGCCGGTAACCTGATGGATATGTTCGCCAATCTGGTCCCGGCGAACGACCTTAAGTTCCGTTACGGCACCGACGCCCCGACAATCCGGGTCGATGGTCTTACCGTCGCCGGCGTCTGACCAGTCAAACATCTGATTCTTACAGAAATATCAAACAATTGGCCGGATTCGCGGAGCGTGGTATTCTGACGACCAGTATCACCCTTACGCGAAACGGAACCCGCTCCCTTGGCTGAACCTGTTCAGGCGCCCGATACGGGCCACGAACTGACCGATGACGCACATGCAACGTCCGACGCCCTTGTCCGGCGGCTGGCGAAAGAACAGCTCTGGCCTCAGCGCGGCCGGATCGCGTTGACATTCATCTGCATGGTCTTTGTCGCCGGTTCATCGGCCGCGATGATATATCTGCTGAAAGACGTGGTTGATCAGGTGCTGGTCTCCCGCGACCGCACAATGCTCTATCTGCTGCCCGGCGCGATTATCGGTCTCGCCCTGATATCGGGGATCGCCGGTTATTTCGAGGCCGTGAATATGGAGGTCATCGGCCATCGCATGGTCGCCAACCTACAGCGCCTCATGTATCGCGGCATTATTTTCTCGGACCTGCAGTTTTTCAACGACAATTCAGTCGGCCGATTGATTTCCCGCTTTATCAATGACGTCGGGATGCTCCGTTACACTGTCGCCAAGGCCCTGACCGGGCTGGTGAAAGACTCGCTACTGGTTATTTTTCTCGTCACCATCCTGCTTGTTCACAACTGGGCTCTGGCGCTGCTGACAGTGGTGATCTTTCCGCTGGCGCTCTACCCGATTGTCCGGATCGGCAAGCGTATGCGCAAGATTTCACGCAATACGCAGGTCGAAACCGGTGAAATGACAACTCTGCTCGACGAGACATTCCAGGGGGCCCGCCACGTCAAGGCCTATACGATGGAAGAGCAGGAGACCGCGCGGGCAACGAGCGCCATCGAAAAAGTCTACGAACTGTCCCGCAAGGCCGCGCGTGTTCAGGCGATCAGCCGCCCGCTGATGGAGACGCTGGGAGGCATCGCGCTTGCCTTGGCGATCCTGTATGGCGGCTCGCAGGTGATTGACGGCTCGATGACCACCGGTGAGCTTGCGTCGTTCCTCGCCGCGCTGCTCGCCGCCTACAAACCGATGAAGAACATTGCCAACCTCAACTCGACACTTCAGCAGGGACTGGCGGCCGCACAACGCGTTTTCAATGTTCTCGACCTGGCGCCAACGATAGACGACAAGCAGGGTGCTGCGCGGCTGGAGAATATCCGGGGCGATATCCGGTTTTCGGGTGTCCAGTTCCGCTACAATACCAAGGGCACGGCGCTGAACGGTATCGACCTCGACATACCGGCAGGCAAAACAGTTGCTCTGGTCGGCCCTTCCGGGGCCGGGAAATCGACGATACTCAACCTCATTCCGCGCTTCTACGACGCCAATAGCGGCTCCGTAACCATTGACGGCCATGACGTCCGGGACCTGACGCTCGAAAGCCTGCGCCGCGGGATCGGTCTCGTCAGCCAGGAAATTTCTCTGTTCGACGACACGATCCGCGCCAACATCGCCTATGGCCGCCCCGGCGCATCCGAGGAAGAGATCACCCGGGCCGCTGTCGATGCTGACGCGCATGATTTCATCACCGGCCTGCCGGACGGCTATGACACACATGTCGGCGGACGCGGCGTAAAGCTGTCGGGCGGGCAGCGCCAGCGAATCGCCATCGCCCGCGCGATGATCAAAGACGCCCCGATCCTCTTGCTGGACGAAGCTACCTCGGCGCTCGACACCGAAACAGAACGTCAGGTCCAGGCTGCCCTCGCCCGGCTGAAACAGGGACGAACAACAGTCGTAATCGCACATAGACTCTCGACCATCGTCGATGCCGACACAATTTTCGTGATGGAAGACGGGCGAATAGTCGAGACCGGGTCCCATAGCGAACTGCTTGCCGAGGGAGGGGCCTACCATCGTCTCTATACCATGCAGTTCGCCGGCGATGACGGCCATGAACAGCCAGCAATTGCCAATACAGGCGCCGTTCCACCGGCCACTGTGCAGGCCTGACCGATGGCCGCCGCAAGCCGGCTTATGCGCCGTCCCGTCGTCAGCGCCGCCCTCAGCTGGCTAGCCGCCCGCTATATCAGACTGGTTTGGATCACCGGCCGCTGGCGGGTCGAAAATACCGACATAGCCGACCGGATGATAGCTGACGGTACCCCGTTCATTGCATGTTTCTGGCACGGCCGAATGCTGATGATCCCGAATGCCTGGAAATACAGTGCAAGGATGAGCATCCTGATCTCTCATCACCGCGACGGTATTTTCATCTCCCGTACGCTCGCTCATCTTGGTATCGGCACGATTGCCGGATCGTCCTCTCGCGGTGGCGCAGGCGCGCTCGTCAGTATGGTCCGCGCGCTCAAACGAGGCGAATACATGGGCATCACACCGGACGGACCGCGTGGACCGCGCATGCGTGCTGCCCCCGGCGCCGCAACGGCCGCTCGCCTTTCCGGCGCAGTGCTCCTGCCCGTCTCCTACAGCGCAACACGACGGCGGGTCCTCGGTTCATGGGACCGCTTCGTTGTGCCATTACCATTCAGCCGCGGCATTATCCGCGTCGGGGCACCAATCGAGGTCCCGCGTGAGACAGACGATGCCGGGCTCGAAGCCGTACGGCAAAAGCTCGAGGTTGACCTGATCAATCTGACCATGGCACTCGACAGCGAACTTGGCGTCGCTCCCGTAGAGCCGGCTCCGAATGCCGCGGAACTCGCTACCAAGGGGGCTGCTGAATGAGCATCGCCGCCTATCGCGCGCTGACCTGGGCTGCGGGTCCTCTGATCCACCGGTATATGCAGCGACGGTTGAACGCCGGGCGTGAAGACCCCCAACGTTTCCGAGAACGATTTGGCGATGCATCCGCGACACGGCCCAACGGGCCGCTGGTCTGGCTTCATGCATCGAGCGTCGGCGAGTCCCTTTCAATGCTGAGCCTGATCGAGCGTCTACGCCGGGAACGGCCCGAGGTCGTCATCCTGATGACATCCGGCACTGTCAGCTCGGCACGTATTCTTGAGAACCGCCTGCCACCGGGCGTGATCCACCAATTCGTTCCGGTCGACCGGATGTCATGGGTCCGGCGGTTTCTTGACCATTGGCAGCCCGACCTGGTGCTCTGGGTTGAATCGGAATTCTGGCCCGGCGTTCTTTCCGAGGTAAAACGCCGCGCCATCCCCGCGATGCTGATGAATGCGCGGATATCCGCTCGTTCCTGGCGCGGCTGGCGGCGCGCACCATGGATGATCCGGCGCATACTGCAAACATTCGATCTGTGCATGGCGCAGACCGAACTCGACGCGGAAAGACTGCGCGACCTTGGTGCGGTCAACATCGCCTGCCCCGGCAATCTGAAATTCGCCGCCGAACCCTTGCCAGCAGATCCGGATACACTGGCCGCACTCGAAGCGGCAACCGCCGCCCGGCCTCGTTGGCTCGCTTTCAGCACTCATCCCGGCGAAGAGGAAACCATTGCAGCAGCTCATCGGATACTGGTCCGTAACCTGCCTGATATCCTCACCATCATTGTCCCGCGCCACCCTGCCCGCGGCCCGGAAATCGAAAATATACTCGCCGCTTCAGGCACCACCGTGAGCGTACGCAGTCGCAGCCAACTGCCCGACAAAAACATCGGCTTTCTGCTTGCCGACACGATGGGCGAACTCGGCGTGTTTTTCCGGCTGACAGACATTACCTTTGTCGGCGGCTCGCTGGTACCGCATGGTGGACAAAACCCTATCGAACCTGCCCGGCTCGGCTGTGCAATCGTCCACGGCCCGCACATGGAAAATTTTCTCGCAATCGAAGGCGAACTGAATACCGCGGGAGCATCGTCAGTCGCGACAACCGCAGAGGAAATCGCCCGCGAAGTCGGCACCCTGCTGTCCAATGCGGGGATGCGTCAACGCCGGGTGGCCGCTGCGCGGTCGGTGGCTGATGGCAAGTTCAGCATCATGGATGCCGTCTTCATGCATCTCGACCCGGTGCTGAACCGCATATCACCAGCCCAACCAATTCCGGTCTCCCGCGATGCGCGCTCCTGAATTCTGGCGCCATGACGGCCTGATGGCGGCGATTTTATCGCCGTTAAGCGCGATCTGGCGTCATCGAACGGCATCGCGGATGCGACGCACACAACCCGAAAACGTCGGTGTTCCCGTGATCTGTATCGGGAACGCCGTTGCCGGAGGTGCCGGAAAGACACCCGTCGCAATGTCGGTGGCCGACAGGCTGTTGATGCATGGCGCAAAACCTCATTTCCTCAGCCGGGGCTATGGTGGAACGACCACAGAGACAACCCTGGTGGATCCGTCACGTCATTCCGCCAGCGACGTTGGCGACGAGCCCTTGCTGCTTGCCCGCCATGCGCCAACTTGGGTGGCGCAAAACCGGGTGGCAGGCGCAAGAGCCGCCGTTTCGGCAGGCGCAGAAATACTTGTTCTGGATGACGGGTTCCAGAACCCGTCCTTGCAAAAGGACATATCAATTCTGGTTGTCGATGGTGGCTACGGCTTCGGCAACCGGCGCGTCATGCCCTCAGGTCCGCTGCGCGAATATCTGGATGACGCAATTACCCGCGCGGATGCCGTCGCGATCATCGGGGCAGACCACCACAACATCGAGCAATCACTTCCGAACGGAAAACCCGTCATGGCAGCCCGGTTTGTTCCCGGCGTTCAGGACGACGACCTTTCAGGCCAGGCCGTGCTTGCCTTCGCCGGGATCGGTCGCCCCGAAAAATTCTTCGAGACCCTCTCCGGTATGGGGTGCGATCTTGTCGCGACGAGAGCCTTTGCCGATCACCATCCCTATACCAGCGACGAAGTGATGAAATTGCTGGAAGACGCCGCTGCGGCAGGTGCAATCGCCGTCACTACGGAAAAGGATGCCGTCCGCCTGCCATCAGAAGCCCGCGACATCGTTCGCACGCTGAGTGTGACACTTGAATGGCGCGACGAGGCCGCGCTCGATAGACTGCTGATTCCGGCCCTTTCCCCGGCCCTAACGACGAGAGCATAGATTTTGGCGCGCTATTCCGAGCGTTTCTGGCAAAAGCCCCAGTTCAAGCATTACCTCGAATTTGCCGCGATCTGGTCGATCTACGCAGTGATGACCCGGATGTCCGTGAATACCGCATCCAATCTTCTGGGCAAGATCGGACGCGCCATCGGCCCACGGCTTTGGCTCAGCGACCGCGTTCGGGAAAATATCCTCCACGTATGGCCGGATATGCCGAAAGATCAGATCGAGAAGATTGTCGTTGGCGTCTGGGACAATTTTTCACGCGTAAGCAACGACTACTGGAGCCTGGACAAAATTCGCGATGATCGTGAAAACCGGATCGAAATCGTCGGCGCCGAACACCTGGACACGCTTCGTAACAGTGGAAAATCCGGCATCCTGTTCGCGGGGCATATCGGTAACTGGGAAATGGTTACGCTTGCCGCCAGAATGCACGACCTGCCGTTAACAGTCGTCTATCGCCCTTTCAACAACCCCCTGTTCGACGCGCGGGTCCGTGACCTGCAGCGCCGAAGCGGCGTCGAACTGATTATGAAGGGCCGTGAAGGCGCCCGCAGGATTACCCAGGTACTCAAAGCCGCCGGCAACACCATTATGCTGGTCGATGTGCGGATGAATGACGGCATTAAAGCGCCATTTCTGGGCGTTGACGCGATGACGCCTTCCGCACCTGCAGCCCTGTCCCTGAAGTACAATGCACTTCTTGTGCCGATCCGGGTCGAACGCACAGGACCAGCCCATTTTCGCGTGACGGTCGAAGAACCTCAACCGCCGATCAACACCGGGGATCGGAATGCCGACATCCTCGCAACGACCACCTGGATCAATGATCGGATCAGCGCCTGGATAGTAGACCGACCTGAACAATGGATGTGGTTTCATCGGCGCTGGGGCAAGAATCCCAAACGTCCCGGCTGAAAACACCGGCGAGAATCTATTTCCGCATCGGCCCGACTAACAAACTCGGATCGAGGCGTTCCTGGAACCAGTTCACCCGCCAGTCGAGATGAGGCCCGGTTGATCTTCCGGTCGAGCCGACCTTCCCGATGCCCTCACCCTGTTTGACCATCTGCCCGACCTTGGTGTCGATGGCACTGAGATGAGAATACACCGTCGACAGACCATGACCGTGATCGATTATCACCGTACCGCCTGTAAAATACATATCCCTGTTCGCCAGCGTGACCCGGCCGGGCGCTGCGGCAACAACCTGCGTACCGGTTGGCGCGGCGATATCGATACCCAGGTGCGGACGTCGTGGCTTACCGTTCAGGATGCGCTGACCACCATAGGCGCCGGAAATACGCCCCCTGGCCGGCCAGATAAACCCGCCGGCAAAATGCGCCACCGGCGTAAAGGTCGCGCGGGCATCGCGGATCACCTTACCCTCAGCCCGGATACGCTGCAGGGCTGCAGGAGACGGGGTCACCATTTTGGATGGCAGTCCGTCAATTCGCTGAATACGATATTTCCGTTTCCGGATTTTCAGCTTTCGCACAAGCTGCTTGCCGTCGGCAGCCACCGACTGAAAAGTCGCTGTTTCCAGAGCATCCCGACCGAAACCCATTACGAAACGGCCATCCGGCGTGACGGCAACCGGGCGACCATCCAACCTAATCTTCGTAGCGGGATCCGTGCGACCAAGGACGAGCCCGCCCTGCACGAAATCACCCTTGAGTTCGAGAAGGGTTGCTGAAGCAGGCCCGGCAACCCATAGAAAGGCAAGCAGACTGAATAAAAGTTTTGGCACTAGAAGAGAGACCCCTGCCCGCCTGCAGGCTTTGCTGTGGACTTCGCCGCACGGCGGGTGGAAGTATCCGGCGCTTTTGCCGCCTTGGATGCCTCTTTCGGAGGGCGTTTCTCTTTCTGACCGCCGGAGTCTTTCATAATCGTCGCCCCAACATCCCCATCAGAGAAATGTATGGACACGGTCTGACCGTCCGAGGTGGCCGAAGCCTGCATCAAGGGCTCTCCATCCCCATCCCGCACAAGTGCAAAGCCACGATCAAGGACCCGTTCATAGGACAGGCTGTTTAGCAACTGGCCGGAGGATTTGAGCGCCGCGTCCGCATTCGCAATCGACCGGTTCATTCCGCCGGTCATCCGTTCAACCGGAGACAAGCCTTCGAACCTCGCCGCACGATCCCGGACAAGCGCGCGCAGACTGCCGATAAGCCGGCCATCCAATTGGGCGATATCCCGCGCAGCACGATCGAGTACATCGCGCGGATGGCGCAGGGATGCACTTGCCGTCGCAAGCCGGGCCCCGGCGCGTTCTATCTGGCCGGCCATGCCGTTCGTCAGCCGCTCGGTCTGGTTATCGAGTGACTGCATTGCCCCTTCAAGCAACTCGACCGGGCGCGGCAATCCGCGCGCAAGCCCCTCGATACGATTGCGCCGATCCTCCATCAAGCGCCCGGCAGCCGCAACCATCCGCCGTTCGTCATCGAGCACCTGTGCCAGTAACTCAGCCCGCACCGGCACCGCCATCTCGGCTGCCGCCGTCGGTGTCGGCGCGCGCCGGTCCGACGCATAATCGATCAACGTCGTATCGGTTTCATGCCCGACGGCGGAGATCAGGGGAATTTCGGAATTCGCGGCAGCGCGCACGACGACCTCTTCATTGAACTGCCAGAGGTCTTCCAGACTGCCACCGCCGCGGGCGATTATCAGCACATCAGGGCGCGGTATTTTGCCGTCCGGTTGAAGCGCGTTAAAGCCGTTTATCGCGGCGGCTATCTTCGCTGCGGCACCATCACCCTGAACAGGGACAGGCCACATCAGGACGTGACGCGGAAACCGGTCGTCGAGCCGATGAAGAATATCGCGGATCACAGCCCCGGTCGGCGATGTTACGACACCAATCACGTCCGGCAGGAATGGCAGTTCCTGCTTCCGGTCGGCATCGAACAGTCCTTCCGCCGCCAGCTTCTTGCGCCGGTCTTCCAGCAGCTTCAGCAGCGCGCCTTCGCCCGCCAGTTCAACGGATTCAACGACGATCTGATAACGCGAGCTTTTCGGGTATGAAGATATCCGCCCGGTGGCGATAACTTCCATCCCCTCTTCCAGCTTCAGCGACAATTTTCCGACCGTGCCACGCCATGCCACGGCATCCATTGCCGCGTCGGCATCCTTCAGCGTGAAGTAAAGATGACCCGAGCCATGATAATTGGGCCTTCCCACCTCGCCACGCACGCGCACCCGCCCAAAGGCACCCTCAAGCGTCTGTTTGACCGCCTGCGAAATCTCCCCAACGGAGAGCTCGACAAGGTTGCCGCCGGGCGCGGGTTTTTCACTGGAATCGAAGAATTGATCAGCCATGACGATTCGCATCTTATGGCATCTGATGAGTCGTGTGCCAATGTTGTGTCGATTAATTCAGGAAAAACGGGAATGAAGGTACTTGTTGTCGGTGGTGGTGGGCGAGAACACGCCCTGTGCTGGACGATTTCAGGCTCTCCACTGGTCGATACGCTATGGTGTGCCCCCGGTAACGCCGGCATCGCCCAGGATGCAGAATGCGTCGATATCGCAGCTGACGATATCGACGGTCTGGTGGCCTTCACCGTCGATAACGGTGTCGAGCTTGTCGTGATCGGACCGGAAATCCCGCTGGTACTTGGCCTCGCCGACCGGCTGCAGGCAGAAAACATCCGTGCATTCGGCCCCAGTGCTGCGGCAGCAGCGATCGAAGGTTCCAAGGGGTACATGAAAGACCTGTGTGCCCGCTACGATATCCCGACCGCGGGCTATGGACGGTTTACCGATGCTGAGGCGGCAAAAGCCTTTATCTCAGAGCGCGGCGCGCCGATTGTCGTCAAGGCGGACGGTCTGGCCGCCGGCAAGGGCGTAATCATCTGTGAAACGATCGAACAGGCAAATTCCGCCGTCGACGACATGCTGAGCGGCAACGCTTTCGGCGACGCCGGGGCGGAAGTCGTGATAGAGGAATTCATGCAGGGGGAGGAAGCGAGCTTCTTTGTCCTGACCGACGGCGAAAACGTTCTGCCACTGGCATCTGCGCAAGACCATAAACGCGTCGGCGACGGCGACACGGGACCCAACACCGGCGGGATGGGCGCCTATTCTCCGGCTCCCTGCGTAACGGAAGACATAGCGACCGCCGTGATGGATAAAATTATCCTGCCGACCGTCGCTGGAATGAAAGCAGACGGAACACCCTACCAGGGGGTGCTCTATGCCGGACTGATGCTGACCGATGAAGGCCCCAAGCTGATCGAATATAACTGCCGGTTCGGGGATCCCGAATGCCAGGTGCTTATGACCCGGCTGATGTCCGATCTCGTGCCGGCACTGATCGCCGCCTGCGACGGAGAACTGAAAGACTTCGATCTGCGCTGGTTCGACGAGGCAGCCCTTACCGTCGTAATGGCGGCCAACGGGTATCCGGGTTCCTACGACAAGGGCACGGTTATCAACGGCCTCGACAAGGCCGCCAAAATTGCCGGTTCTCTGATTTTTCACGCCGGTACAGCCACGAACGCGAATGGCGACGTCATCGCCACGGGCGGCCGGGTACTGAACGTTACCGCAAATGCCGCAACAATCGGCGAGGCGCAGGAACGCGCCTACAAGGCCGTGGACCGGATCGAGTGGCCGGAAGGTTTCTGCCGCCGGGATATAGGCTGGCGCGCGGTCTGACAGAGTCGAGAAACGGCCTGATCCGCCAATCCAGCCTTCCAAAACCTGCGTAAATTTGACAGACGCCGACGAAATCTGATACCCGGGGCGCATCAATTATATTGCAGTGCAAAAAAGTTCAATGACTAATCCAAATGACTAATATAGAACGATTTTCCGGCCTCGAGACCGGATATTCCGGGATGCTGTACCCGATGGAGACGGACCATATGCTGCATGGCAACGTGCGCTATTACAGCCGGGCTTTCAACGAAACCGCTTATTTCATGTTTACCTTCGCCGGCATCACACCGGAATACATGCGTGAAAACAATCTGGGCATGGCCGCTGTCGAGGAACACAGCTATTACCGACGGGAAATTCATCCCGGTGATCACGTGGTGGTTAAAACCTGCTTTATTGATTTCAACGAAAAGTGGCTGCATGTCTGGAGCGTCATGATTAACCGCATCACCGATGAAATATGCGCGGTCAATGACCAGCGCTGTCTTCACTTCGATACCGAACGACGGAAATCGACCCCCTTCCCGCCCGCCGTTTACGCACTCGGCAAAAGCATGGTGCAGGACCGACCCGAAGTTTGAGGCAGGGACGGAACGACGGGCGGTTTTTCGACGCTGATTCTTGCCATCCGTCTTTCAATAAACAGACCGAAACGCAAACCGTGGAACTTGAATACATTCCGTGTACGGAGCATTATATCGCCAACGCCCGACTGTATAATTGGCGAAATTTAGGTCAGGAGACACTCGATGTTCCCGAAAAACTGTTGGTACGTAGCCGCGCATGCGCATGAGGTAACCGCCTCGCTGTTCGCCCGCACATTGCTGAATCAGGCCGTAATTTTCTGGCGTACTCCCGATGGCGCGATCGCGGCGCTGGAAGATCGGTGTCCTCACCGGCTTGTTCCATTATCAACCGGCAAAACTGTGAACGGTCTGGTCGAGTGCGGCTATCACGGCCTGCGGTTCGATGCTGAGGGCGCCTGCGCATTCGTCCCCGGGCAGGACCAGACACCAAAGAACGTAAACGTCAAAAAGTTCCCGGTCGCAGAACGTCATGCGCTTGTCTGGATATGGATGGGAGAGGCCAGCCTCGCCGATGAAGATCTCATTCCCGACATGCACTGGATGGATGCGCCGGGCTGGCGGGCAACAACCGGCTATCTGCATTTCAATGCGGATTACCGACTGGTCAACGATAATCTGCTCGATCTTTCGCACGAGACGTATATCCACAAACATACGATAGGCAATGACGCCGTTGCCGACGCACCGGTCGTCACGGAAGTGATCGATGACCGTGTCGTCCGTGCGCACCGGGAAATGCCCAATATCGATCCGCCCCCGTTCTTTGCACTGGCACAGGGACATGACGGACGGATCAATCGCTGGCAGATCGCGATCTATATGGCGCCGGGATTCAACATGACCGAAGTTGGCTTCCATGCCGTCGGCACAGACCGCGTGGACGATCACCTGATGATGCGCCCCATCCACCTGATCACCCCGGAAACCGACCACACGTCGCATTACATCTGGGGTCTCGCCCGGAATTTCCGCCTCGACGACGACGAACTCCATGAAAACATTTACACATCCACGCAACAGACATTCAGCGAAGACCGTGAATTACTCGAAATGCAGGACTGTCGCCTCCAGGAAGAAGGCATGCCGAAACTTCCGCAAATGGCCGTGAAGGTCGACAAAGCACCCGTCACAGGTAGACGCCTGCTCGACGCGATGATCCAGCGCGAGACAGCCGATCCCAGCTATTGTGCCGTCCCGGCCCTTCTTGCCGATGACGGGATTGTAACCCAGCCTTTTGCCCAGGCAGCGGAATAACGCGGCTGCCATTGCCACGCCCAACAGCACCTTCCGCTTGACCGCAAGAACCTTCTTGCTGATGCTTTTTCTTCCTTTGCTTTCAGGGTGTGAGTTTGACGTGAAACCGATGGATGTCCGATCCCTTGAAAATCGCTCGAGATCCAACGATGCGCTGGCCTGTGCCATCGGGGTTTGCAACGTACCCGCAGATATCGAAAGCCCCGTCTATGCCGTTTCGATCGAAGAGCTGCTGGCCATCGCAAAAACCGTGATCGACTCCGAGCCGCGCACGAAATATATCGCGATGGACGAAAAGCTGAAGCAACTGGTCTTCGTGCAAAGAAGCCGCATCTTCAGGTTTCCCGACACGGTCTGGCTTCAGGCCGTTCAAACCGACACAGGAAGCTCCGTCATCCTCTACAGTCGATCCAACTATGGAAACTCGGATCTCGGGACAAACAAGCGACGGATAAGGGCGTGGCTGACGAAACTGACCGAACGCATTGAAAAACCCGGAACCGGGAACTAGCCGGCAGGGTCCCCGGCGGCGGCTTCTTTTGCTTT
Organism: uncultured Alphaproteobacteria bacterium; assembly: GCA_905479125.1. Taxonomy (GTDB): domain Bacteria; phylum Pseudomonadota; class Alphaproteobacteria; order MPNO01; family UBA830; genus CAXBCP01. The sequence continues at coordinate 13,391 of CAJQLI010000299.1, forward strand.
CCGCCGCTGACGGGATTCATGCCGCGCGAGCAGAGTTGATGCCGTCACAATCAGCGCACCGCCGACCCATACCCAGACCCCCGGGAACTCCGCGAACAGGAACCAACCGACAATAGCGGCCCAGACCAGTCGCGCGAATACCACTGGTTCGACGGCAGAAATATCGGCTATTTTATAGGCCGTCGTCAGCAGCATGTGCCCGCAGCTGCCGAGAAATCCGATCATCATCATGAAGAAGAGCTGCTCAATCGTTGGCGTCTGCCAGACAAAAAGAATGGCAATCCCCGACGGTACCATCATCGTTAGCGACAGATAGGCGACAATGGTGGACGGCTGGTCGGTTCGCGACAGCGACTTGGCAATCAACTTTGAACAGGTGACCGAGAGCATCGACAGGAAAATCAGGATCATGCCGAAATTTATCTCCTGCAAACCCGGCCGAACGATAATCAGCGCCCCGGCAAAACCAACAGCCAGCGCTGCCCATCGTGCCCCGCGAACGCTCTCGCCAAGGATGAACATCGCGCCCAGCCCGACAAATAACGGTCCCGTCAGCGACAACGCAGTCGCATCTCCCAGCGGCACCATGCTGAGCGCGGTAAACCACATCAGAAGCGACGCACCGTTAAATACCCCGCGCGCCATGTGCAGCGGAAAGCGACTCGTCCGCAGCACGGATAATCTGGATTTCAGCAGGATCGGGGCGAAGAAGACGAATCCGAAGAACGCCCGGAAGAACGCGATTTCCATCGCATCCAATTCCCGCGACAGCAAGCGCACAGAACCATGCATCGACGCGAAGAACGCGCCTGAAATAACCACCAGAATGATGCCGCGCACCGTGGGCGACACATTCTCCATCTCCTCGATATAACGAATGGGGTTTTTGATCTGCATTTCCCCGCCAGATACGCATTTGCTCCGCGATGCGTCAATCCACACTCCCCCTGTCGTCACGATCGGTGTAAGACATAGGAAACATCGGGGAGAAGAAAATGAGACCGAATAAAATTCAGCAGGCTTGGGCGGAAGGCCGCGCGGCAGTGAACGTCTTTCTCTGCATTCCCGCCTCTTTCCCGGCCGAGATAATGGCATCGCTGGACTGGGACGGCATCACCATCGACATGCAGCACGGTGTGACCGATTACCACAGCGCGCTGCATATGATGCAGGCGGCCGCCCGCTATGACCCGGCCCCGATGGTCCGCGTGCCGTGGAACGACCCCGCCATCATCATGAAATCTCTGGATGCCGGCGCCTATGGCGTCATATGCCCGATGATCAACACCCGCGATGAATGCGAGCGTTTCGTCGGCGCCTGTCGTTATGCGCCTGCCGGGTACCGCTCAACTGGACCCGTCCGCGCCAGTTTCTACGCAGGCGCCGATTACCACGAACACGCCGACACCACCGTTCTCACCTTTGCGATGATCGAAACGCAGGAGGCGGTCGATAACCTCGACGAGATCTGCAGCGTTCCTGGCCTGGATGCTGTCTATATCGGACCGTCCGACCTGTCGGTCTCCATCGGCAAAGGGCCGGGCGGCGACCAGCGCGACCCCGACGTGATGGAACGCATCGATGCGACCCTCGCCGCCACCAAACGCCATGGCATCAAGGCGGGTATTCACACGATGACAGCAGCCTATGCCAACGAGATGGTCGAAAAAGGCTTCGACCTCGTCACACTATCGAGCGATTTCCGCCTGATGCTGGCGAGCGCGTCGGCGATACTTTCGGATGTGAATCTCGGCGGCAGAGGATAAACTTCCACTATTGAATATCCGCAATCGCTGGGGGGACGGCATGGCGAAGAAACCACAATACAACCGCAGCACCGAAGACCTCGGCAACGTGGTCGCGATGGAACACGTCAATGTCTGCATCCCCGACCAGCGACTGGCGACGTTGTTTTACATAACCGGGCTAGGGCTGACGCGCGATCCGACGCTGGTGACCGGCGTGACCAACATGTGGGTGAATGTCGGACGCAACCAGTTTCATTTGCCGACCAGCAAGCCCAACGTGGTCCGTGGAACGATCGGTATCGTGATGCCGAACCGCGACCGACTGCTCGCGCGCCTCAAATTGGTCAAGGAACCGCTGAAAGGCACCAAATTCGGCTGGAAGGCGGCAAAGGGCCATGTCGAAGTAACCTGTCCCTGGGGTAACCGCTTTCACGTCCACGAACCGGGTAAACGTTTCGGCCGGGTGGCGCTTGGGATTGCTTATCTCAATTTCGATGTACCTCGCGGCAGCGCCAAGGGCATCGCAAGGTTCTACCGGGAGATCGTCGGGGCACCGGCAAAGGTAAAATCCCGGGACGGAACCTCCGCCCATGTCCAGATCGGCCATGAGCAGACACTGATATTTACCGAGACACGGCGCAAAATTGTCCCTTTCGACGGTCACCACATCCAGATTTACGTCGCGGATTTTTCCGGCCCTTACGACAAGCTTCTGGCACGCGGGCTGGTATCCGAGGAAAGCAGCCAGCATCAGTACCGTTTCGAGGACATCACCGACCTCGATACCGGCGAGGTATTATTCACACTCGACCACGAGATGCGCTCGCTCACACATCCGCTTTACGCGCGTCCGCTGGTGAACCGTAATCCGGACCAGACCAATGGACAGTTCGGGGCCGGTCATGAACACCGGTCATGGGCGCTACCCTACTCAGGCTGACGCGTGCGGGCTGATAAGGGGGCGGGCTGGCGAATATCGGGATTACAATTCCAGCGTGCAAATTCGGGCCTATCTGCACAGATCACGCTATGCATATAATCGTCCACAATATCAAATAGGGGGAAACGCAAATGCGTCGAAATACCGGACTTCTCGCCATGACACTATCGGTCGGACTAATCACTTCCGGCTGCACCCATACGCCGGACAGATATTACGATTTTACCCATAAAATACCGCTCTTCGCGCCGACCGCAGGTGACATCACCAAACCGGACCTGTCGAAACCGTTCAAGGATTCAAAAGCAGTCGCAAGCTTCGGGTTTCAGGCAACACGCAAAGTCAAAGATCCGTTCAAAACCCAGAAGGGCTTTTTCCAGTGGGGCTGGTTCCATTTCGACGAGCACTACACCACCCATCTGGACTCGACGGATCATTATCTGAACAGTGACACCTCCAAGAATGCCGACAAGCGCTCCATCGAGGAATACACCCTGAAGGATATCATCGGGCCCATCGTCTATATCGATATATCCGCCCGCGTGGCAAAGGAGCTCGCCAAAAACGGCGGCAAACCTTCCCCGAACCCGGCGGTAACGAATTTTAGCGAATCCACGGGAGCCACCGTTCTGCCGTCGGATATCGAAAAGGTTGCCGGCCAGATCACCGACCGATCATGGATCGTCGTTCACTCGGGCTGGGACAAGCACTTCGTCGGCGACCCGCCCAAGGACCCGTTCCTGCATCCCTATATCAATGGATTGAATTATCCGGGATTCGGCAAATCGGCTGTCGAAAAGCTGATCGAAATCGAGAACCGCAAAGGCGTGCGGATCAACGGCATCATGATGGATAACCTGTCCATCGATTCCGGTGAATCCGGGCGCGGGTCGGACGGCAAGAATCCGTTCGGCGACGGCTGGTACGCCCATCAGCTCGGACTGACACGCGGCTGGAAATTGCTGGAAAATGCGAAGGATACCGGGCAGCTCGCAAATGAGACCGGCAAGTGCACGTTGATTGCAGGTGCGATCCGCCTGACATCGTCGACCGGTGCTCCGGCACGTGTGATCGCCGCCTGTCGCTAAATCCGGCCTGTAAATCCGTCGGGCCGGTCAGACGTTGTAGACGTCTATCGGCCCGACGATACGGTCATCGTGAATAAAGATTTTCTTCGTCGCGATCCGAAGCCCGTCAGCTGTTTCGCGCAATCCGTATTCGTATAACCCACCCCTGACGCTCCCACCGCGCACCCGCGCGTATGTGCGAACCATCCACGTCGCAGTGACCCGGGTCAGCCCGTCCTGTTCCCCGTGTACCAGCACATTTGTGACCAGGTGCGCCGTATGCGGCAAGGGGTCGGTCGCGTATGAATCATGGCCCTCGATCCGAAAAATACGCGCCTCCAGCCCTGCCTTGTCCATATACATCAGGCTGACATCTTTATCGGGATCATCCGTCCAGCCCTCGTCCCCGTCCATCGCCGGCGCCCAGTAGACAGCGTCTTCGGTATATAGCGCGAGCCAGTCTTCCCAGCATTTGTTGTCAAGGCACCAGGCTTCACGGTAGAGGAGGTCTTCAGCGGCAGATCTCTCATAAGTCATGGCGTCAGCCTCGCCACCCATTCACGCCAGAATGCAAAAAACGGCGTTTCCACTTCACGCCCCGGGTTGCTGTTCAAAGGCGTTACACCAAGTTCCTTCGCCGCGTCATCCGCCCCGTCGACCAGCGTCTTGTGGCCAAGCGCCAAGTCATTCCAGCCGTCTTCCAGCGCTTCGGAGCCGATCTGTGCGCCTTCCATCGCCCGCACATCGTCCGGCACGGCAAGACTGGCAGGAAAAAAGAAATCTTCGTATTTCCGGATGCGGGCACGACGCGCTTCAGGTGCTTCGTTCTTCGGCGCGATGCACCATGTCTCTATCTCCGTCAGTTCCGCGCTGATCGGTCGCCACACGCGGATACAACTCGACGCGACATCGTTCAACAGCAGATTCGGAAACACGGTCACCGTGCGGCCGCGCTCCAGCATCCATTTCACCTTACCGGCAGGGTAGCGCTGTAACAGCGCCTCGCGCTGCGGCCACGACGGACCGGCTTCAGGGTTGCCGCGATCAGCCCAGTTGATCATGTGACCATTGCCGACGTCGTATCCCCCTGAATTGATTTTCTCCAGGCTGAGTATCCGGCTGGCCTCGGTCTTGGCCATCCCGGAATCTCCCTCGGGTGCCAGTGTCTCCCGGTAGCCGACCGTGGTCGCGAAATTCCGGTGAACTGTCGCAACGTGGTAGCCGTCGGTCGAATTTTCAGTCTGGAGTTTCCAATTGGCCTCCATCATGTAGCGGCTTTCGCCTCGCAGGATTTCCATGCCGTCCGGCGCCTGATCGGTCATCAGATCGATAAACGGCATCGCCCCACCGAGAAACTCATCCAACGGCGGCGCGTCTGCATCCAGGCAACCGAACAGGAAGCCTTTATAAGATCCGAATTTTTCGATGGGGCGCAAATTCGTATCCATGCGATCGAGGTCTTCGGGCCGGTAGGCCTCGTCACCGCCGCGCACCAGCGTACAGGCTCCTTCGGCGTTGAAGCACCAGCCGTGATAGCGGCAGGTCAGTGTTTTTGCTGAACCGGATGTCCGTCCGGTCAGTCGGGAGCCACGATGACTGCACACATCGTAAAAACAGCGGATATCATCATCGCTGCCGCGAATAACGAAAACCGGCTGCGTCCCGATCTGTGTTGCAACATAGTCACCATGTTTGGCGATCTGGCTCTCATGACAGAGATACAGCCATGTGCGACCGAAAATCTCGGCCATTTCCTGATCAAATATCGCGGGATCGGTGAATGCCGATCTATGTACGCGAAAAATATTTTCGCCCTCTCTGTCATCAACCAATTCCTGAGCGGAAGTCATAGATTTTCCTGTTTCCCAAAACCAAAACCGGCGGCCATCGTTTGTCGACGGCCACCGGTCTGTCAAGCAGGCGCGGGCACAAACTGGTTCAGGGGGCCTAGAACCAGCGGGGCACGCTCTGCCTGTATTCAAGGTAGGAATCGTCGAACTTGCATTCGAGATAGTCTTCTTCGCGCAGCACCACGCCAAAATGTAAGACCGCAAACAACACCGGCAACAGGGCAACAACGGCGGGTGCATTAACGATCACGCCGATTGCGGTATAGATCAGCAGCAACGAGACATAGAGCGGATTACGGGTCATCGCATATGGCCCGTCAGCAACGATAGCAGCGCTTGACCGCCAGGTCTCGATGGACGTTCCGACAGCGCGAAACCGCCGCATGGCGGCCGCCATCAATGCGATACCGCCGATCAGTAACCCGGCCCCGCCAAGATACTGCACCGGCTCGTACAGAAACGGGGCCAACATGAACTGATCCAACACGAAACCGGCCGCCAGAAACGCCAGCACGATCCGCGGCGGGCGCGCGATCACGTTGGGGCGGTCCTCATAAACATCGAAATCATCGAACGGGTCTGAATATCTTTCCATATTTTCCTCCTTTACCCCCCGGAACCCCTCTCCCGGCGAGGGAGAGGGGAAAGAGGAGCGCGGCGTCTGGTTTAGCGACGCCCGCCACCGCGGCGGACCATCTTGTCGAGCGCGGCCTGCTGTTTTTCATCCAACGTTGCATAAAGCTTGTCGAATGCGGGACGCACTGTCTGCACAACCTCGAGGCCGGCAGTCAGCATGGTCTCCATCCGGGCAAATTTTCCGGTGGCAGTTTTCTCGCGGCCTTCAGCCTTCATTGCCTCGCAATGCTTGCCGATCGTCGTACTGCCTTCGCGCAGGGCGGCGGCCAGCCCGTCCCATGCGACTTTCTGTTCACCCTGGAACGTGAAGAACGCTTCAGCGAAGCCGATCGCGTCCTCGACTTTCTCGGCCCGGCGATCGCTGCAGATCATCCGCATACCGTGGCGTCCGCCACGGTGATGACCACGATAACCGCCCTTCTCACCATGCCCACCGGAAGCCATAGCCGATGAGATCAGCTCCAGCTTCGCCGTATTCATGGTCTGGGGGGCGACGCCGGAAAAGGCAAAAACAACTCCACCGATAGCAACTGCAGCAACCGTACCAAGCAGGATTTTTTTCGTAACTGACATGTGTTTTCTCCATCTGTTGAAGCGCCTGCCGAAGAAGTGCGGCGCCGACAAACCCAACATAGGAACGCCCTGTAACGGCTGCATGTCCGTCAAACCGCTGTTTTGTAACGGTTCGTTACAGTTCCTGCCGCTGTAACACTCCGTTACAAAAAACCATCCCGCATGATGGAACCGACCGCCTATATTGGCCTTATGAACGACCCTTCACCGCATATCCTCGTTGTCGACGATGACCGCGAAATTCGCGATCTCACAGCGCGATTTCTGCGCAAACACGGGTTTCGCGTCGATGACGCAGCCAACGGCAAGGAGATGGACAGCCATCTTACCGACGGCAGTTTTGACCTCATCGTCTTGGACCTGATGATGCCGGGCGAAGACGGACTTTCGATATGCCGGCGGCTGCGCGCCGATACCGCGATCCCCATCATCATGCTCACGGCGCTGGGCGAAGAGACCGACCGGATTGTCGGACTTGAAATGGGGGCCGACGACTACCTGCCCAAACCTTTCAATCCGCGGGAACTTCCGGCACGCATAAAAGCCGTATTGCGGCGCGGCGGCGATTTTCGGAGCCCGCTGCCTGCATCGGGACGCCAGTTGATCTTTGAAAACTGGACACTCGACCTGGCCAAACGCGAACTCCGCGATCCGGCAGGCGCACTCGTGTCTCTGACGGCGGGCGAGTTCGATCTGCTCGTCTCGCTGGCGGAACGGCCACAACGCGTTCTCAGCCGGGACGCGCTCCTGGATTTAACGCGCGGTCGGGAAGCAGGCGCCTTCGACAGGTCGGTCGATGTCCAGCTTAGCCGTCTACGCCGGAAGATCGAAGCCGATCCCAAAGAACCAACGCTGATCAAAACAGTTCGCGGCGGCGGATACATGTTCACGGCCACCGTAGAAGTGAAGGGTTAGTGCGTTATGAGGTCCTCTAACAGCAGCAGGCACACAAACGAGAGTGACATCAGCCACCGCCCACGCCGTTGGCGCAGATTATGGCCGTCATCCATTGCCGGGCGTCTGACACTTGTCATCGTCGGCTTACTGATTGTCGCCATGTGGGTCAGCGCAGCGGCCTACGTACAAGACCGAGCCCAGACAACATTCAAACTCCTTACGGTCTCCGTCGCCGACCGTATGAGCGTCATTGTCCCTCTGATCGAACAGACTCCTGCAGACGAGCGCGAGACGCTGCTACGGGCGCTGAACAGCCCCACACTCTGGATCGGGCTGACCGAGGGGCGGCGGCCGCGTATCCCACGGGGTTGGCACCCCGGCCGGCGCCATGAGAGGGATATTCGGTCGGTACTGCCTGATCTTGGCGAGCGCCGCATTGTCATCCGCCGTTTCAACAGCTGGGACCGGGGAGACCGGGCGGCTCCGCCGATGCCGGGCGGACGGCCGACGCCGCCGGACCTGCTGAACAGCCGGGTAAAGATCCTGGTTGCGGTTGGTCTGAAGACCGGCGGCTGGGTCCATTTCGTCGGATCGACGGACACAACATCGCTACGGTGGGCAGTTCGGATGATCTTCTGGATCTCTTTATCCACAGTATTGATCATTATTGTCTCGTTTTGGGCAGTCCACCGGATGACACGCCCACTGCGCAGTTTTGCCGCTGCCGCCGAGCGTATCGGGCTCGACGTCCGCTCTCCGCCGCTTCCCGAACAGGGGACCCGGGAATTGCGTAACGCGACACGTGCTTTCAACGTCATGCAGGAACGCCTGCGTCGTTTCGTCGATGACCGCACGATGATGCTGGCGGCAATCAGCCATGATCTGCGCACCATGCTGACACGTCTGAAACTACGGGCCGAGTTCATCGACGATGCAGAACAGCAGGCCAAGGCTATTGCCGACCTGGACGAAATGCAGGCAATGCTGGATTCCACCCTCGCCTTTGCCCGTGACGACGCCGCCGAAGAACCGCGTACCCAGACCGACCTCGCCGCCCTCGTACAGAGCCTCTGCGATGACATGGCGGATGCCGGACAACCGGTTTCATGCGAGACCGATGGCCGCCTTGCCTATGTCTGTGCGCCGGGCGCGATCAAACGCGCCGTCCAGAATATCGTGGTCAATGCGATCAAGTACGGTGCCTCAGCCTCGGTAGAGGTCTCGGAAGAAGCCGACCGCATTGATATCGCTGTGACAGATAGAGGCCCCGGTATTCCGGCCGACCGTCGGGAAGATGTTTTCCGCCCGTTTTTCCGCCTCGAGACCTCGCGTAACCGGGAAACAGGCGGCTCCGGCCTGGGTACGCGGT
>CAJQLI010000300.1 GCA_905479125.1 uncultured Alphaproteobacteria bacterium
ACCATACGTGGCGGCGGCGATGCCGGGGCAGCGCTTGAAGCGGCGGATAAGGCTATGTACGCGAATAAGGCAGGCAGCCGCACGGAACCGGCCTGACGGGATTCCTGACGGGATTCCTGACGGGATTTCTGACCGGATTCCTGACTGGATTCTGGCCATATAACTGCCGTCGGGGCGTCCCCGTCATGGTGTTTTCAGATAATGATCAGGCGATAATATCGGGCAGTAACTGGTCTTCGATACGCGACATCTGATCCTTCAGCACCAGTTTGCGCTTTTTCAGCCGCTGCAGCTGCAGCTGATCGTAGGGCGCGCGCTCGGTCAGCCGGGCAATAACGTCATCCAGATCGCGATGTTCAAGCTCCAGCCCTACAAGCTTTTGGCGAAGGGCTTCCTGTTCGCTCATGAATTCGGTCTCATTCCAGTTTCCTGCGGTGACGAGGATAGCAGAAACGGCCGCGTGCTGTTAATTTTGAGCACGTCCTCGCAGCAGATTTATGAGGCTTATTCGTGGCGGAAGCAAAGAGAATTGGCGTTCTGACAAGCGGCGGGGACTGCGCGGGGCTGAATGCCGCCATCCGCGCGGTCGCGTATCGCGCGATAGAGGGATACGGGTTTCGGGTGTTCGGGATACATCACGGCACGCACGGCCTGATGGAAACCCCGGTGGCGGCCGAAGAACTGACCCTGGATCAGTTCGACGGCAATATACTGCGACTGGGTGGAACAATTCTCGGTTCCATGAACCGGGGTGACCCGTTCGCCTATCCGATGCCGGACGGATCCGTCAAAGACCGTTCCGAAGAGATCATAGACGGCTATCATGAGCTGGGCCTCGATGCATTGATTGGTATCGGCGGCGACGGCAGCCTCGACATTCTGCGCCGGCTTGCCCTTCAGGGTGGGCTGAACCTGGTCGGTATTCCCAAGACCATCGACAATGATGTCGATAAAACCGAAAACGCCATCGGCTATGTGACTGCCGTGGATGTCGCGTCAGAGGCGCTTGATCGTCTCCAGCCGACGGCGGCGAGCCATGATCGGGTCATGGTGCTGGAAGTCATGGGCCGGAGTGCCGGGCATATCGCCCTGTCGGCGGGAATCGCGGGCGGCGCCGATGCCATCCTGATGCCGGAAATCCCATGGACGACCGAAGGCCTCACCCGGAAAATTCTCGACGTGCGCGAACACGGTCGGAATTTCGCGCTTGTGATCGTCGCCGAAGCAGCGCATCTGCCGGATGGAGAAGCGGTCGGCCGCAGGCGTGCCGATGGCGGTTTCACGTTTGGCGGGGTCGGCCAGCGGGTAAGTGAACTGATAGAACAATCGACCGGGGCGGAATCGCGGATCACGGTGCTCGGCCATGTTCAGCGCGGTGGCGCGCCGTCCCCGCGCGACCGGCTGTTTGCCTCCGCGTTCGGTGTTTGCGCCGTGGACCTGGTCGCAGAAGGGCAGTTCGACCGTCTCGTCGTCTGGTCGGACCGTGAATGCCGCCATGTGCCGTTGGCCGACGGGATTGCGAAAAGCCACCGGGTCGATCCGAATGGCACCCTGGTGCATACCGCGACCGGGCTCGGTATTTATATCGGCGACCCGGCTGCATCCGGGGCTGCATGATCCGCATATGATTTTCAATAAGGAGCGATAGATTGGCTGAATTTCCCGAGCACCCTTTCTGGGATTTTTCCCTGGGCGTTTACATGTCTGAAGGGGTCGGCCCTGCCTGCCTCGAACTGCAGGACGCCCATGAACTGGATGTGAATGTACTTCTGTTTTGCATGTGGCTGGGCGCCTCCGGCCGCGGAACGCTGGATGCAGCGGAGATGACGACGGCTCTGGAGGCAGTGGAGGCGTGGCACCACGATGTGGTGCGCGGCCTGCGGGCGGTGCGGGTGCGGATGAAGGGCGGCATGCCGCCGGCTCCCGACAAGCTTTCAGAATCGCTTCGCCAGCGAATACAGAAAGCGGAGATAGATTGTGAACATACCGAACAGCTGATGCTAGCAGGGACGATCGACCGGGACGCCGATGAGTCGCGAGTTGCAGATGCGCGGCTCGCGGACGCGATCGCGAATCTTGCCGGCTATTTCTCCGCGATTGCCAGCGTCGCCACGGATGCGGATCGGTCCAATCTTGCCCATATGCTGGGTTTTGCATTCACTGACCTGGATACCGGCATTGTCCGCGAGGCGTGCGACAGTCTTTAGTATTTCACGCTTCGTGGACTCACAGGGCGAGAAAAACGCCGATTTACATTCGAGGCGAGTGAGGTTTAGACTTCATATGTTCTGTTTTCTACTGATGAAGGGTATGCAACATGGGTGAGAGCGAGCGGATTGAGTTTTTGAAGACCAAGCATGAATCACTCGAGACGGAGCTGAAGGACGAAAAACGAAAACTTCAGCCGGACCTGGCCACCCTGGCAGATATCAAGAAACGAAAACTTGACGTCAAAGATGAGATGAAGCGCCTCACAGATGCCTGAGCCGACGTATGTCTGAACAGTCACACGCATAATTAAAAGCCCGCCCGGGATATGCCCGGGCGGGCTTTATTTTTGTCGTATGTGTCGCCCGATGCCTAGAGTTTGAATTCCGGCATGGCCGGCGTCGAGGCTTTGGGTGTTTCTTCTATGACCGGCGCTTCTGACGTCGATGCGTAGCCAGCGCGCTTCACTTCCTTGTCCAGGTCCTGTCGGTTGCAAAGGCCAAGACCCACCGGGTCACGTGCCGTGATGGTTGCCATGTTCCAGTGCGAGCGATCGCGGATCGCGGTGATCGTCGGCTTGGTTGTGCCGATAAGGCGCGAAATCTGGGCGTCTTTCAGGTTCGGGAAATGCTTCACGAGCCACGCGATTCCATCCGGTTTATCGCCGCGCCGTGCGACGGGCGTGTAGCGCGGGCCTTTGGTGCGGGTCGCCGGCCGGGGCACTCTTGTGACAGCCATCGTAAGGCGTTCCGCTGCATCCGCCTCGCAGCGTTCGATTTCTTCCTTCGTCAATTGCCCGTTTACGATCGGGTCGTACCCGACCATACCCACGGCAACCTCGTCATCGGCGATGCTTTGGATTTCCAGATCGTGGAGACCGCAGAACGCGCCGATCTGGCGGAACGTCAATGCGGTGTTTTCGATCAACCACACGGCGGTGGCCTTTGGCATCAGCGGCTTGGTGCTTTCGTTTGCTTCACGGCTCATAACGTTGTGCTCTCTTGCTACGTTCAGTATCCAGGTTGCGACCGTCGCGCGGCGCAGGGGTCAGCCTGCGTCGTCGACCGTCAGCATGATCTTCCCGATATGGCTGCTCGATGCCATCAAGGCGTGGGCTTCGGCAGCATTTTCCAGCGGGAAGGTTTTGAAAATCAGGGGTTTGATATCGCCTTTTTCGAATAACGGCCAGAGATTCTCGTATACGGCCTTCGCAACGACCCCTTTTTGTTCGGTCGTTCTCGGCCGCAGGGTCGACCCGGTATAGCGAATCCGCTTGGCCATGATGGTCGGGATAAACAGTTCGACCTTCGCGCCTTTCTGTACCGCGACCTGCACCATGCGCCCGTCGGGCGCGAGCACATCGAGATTCCGGTTGAAATAATCGCCCCCGACCATATCCATCACGACCGTACACCCGACGCCGCCGGTGGCGTCCTTGACGACTTCGACGAAGTCTTCTTCGGTGTAGTTGATCGCCCGGGTCGCACCCAGGTCTTCGCAGGCTTTGCATTTTTCAGCATTGCGCGCGGTGGTGAAGACCGTCGCACCAAAGGCCTTCGCGACCTGGATAGCGGCGGTACCGATACCGCCCGATCCGCCATGGATCAGGATGGTATCGCCTGCCGTCAACTGCACACCGTCGAACAGGTTGGTCCAGACGGTGAAGAAATTCTCGGGGATCGCTGCCGCGTTGAGCATGTCGTAGCCCTTGGGCAACGGCAGGGCCGTTGCGTCGGGTATGACACAATACTCCGCATATGCGCCGCCCGAGACGAGCCCGCAGACGGAATCGCCCGGCGCAAATCCGTCGACGCCGCTGCCGACCGCGACCACGGTGCCAGCGAGTTCCAGGCCGGGGATATCGGTGGTGCCGGGCGGCGGCGGATAGGCACCCTGGCGCTGCATGGTATCGGGGAAATTAATGCCCACGGCCGCCGTCTTGACCAGCAATTCGCCCGCACCCGGTGTCGGGGTCGGACGTTTCGCAGGTTTCAATACCTCGGGGCCGCCAAACTCGGCGATCTCGATTACGGTCATGGTTTCGGGTATCTCGAAGGACACGGACATCTGCGCTCGGAAATGATGGAAAAGAAGGTTGAAGGTCTATCGTCTCGGCGGCACACTGGCAAGCCCGGTAAAAGGAGAATTGCAGGTGCTGGAAAACGATGATCTGCCAAAAAACATGCCGAAACCCAAGCGGGACCTGTATCCGATCTCGATTGAAGAACTGCATGAGTATATTGCAGAGATGCACGAAGAGATAGAACGCGTCCGCGCAGAGATAGAGCGGAAAGAGGCGCACCGGGCAGGTGTGGAAGCGATCTTCAAATCCTGACCCTGAAGGGTGCCGTGCCAGCGGCCAAATATTAACGCGGTTCGTAAAAAAAATAATTTTTTTAACGGGTGAGAAGTTTTCTATCGCTGGCCATGAGTTTATTAATATATTGAAAAATAAGATGATTTTGGAATATTGGGGCTGAGAATAAAAATGCGCCGGGTTGAGTTTTTTGCGTATTTTCCCCTTTTTTTAAACTTTTGTTAACCATTTGGGCCGTAATCTCTTTTTTGACGGCTCGGGAGACTGGGCCGTCGAAAAGGATCCTCATCCCATCCTTTTGACGCCTCCCTGTTGACTTGAGCCGCCCTCCGGGGCGGCTCTTTTTTTACTTTACGCTTTGTTCAGGTCGCTGGAAGTAGTGTAAACACAACGCTATGACGGAAAACCAGCCGAATATGGAACCAAACACGATGTCCGGCCCGATGACTGCTTTTATTGAAGAAGCCTACCAGGACACGTTGTCCCTGATGACCGAGTTACGTGATTTTCTGGCGGAGGTTCAGGCCGCGCCCGAGGATCCGAATGCCGACCGGCCCCCAGATGTGCGGGCGCGTATCGTTAAGGAAATTTCGTCGATCACGCGGAACCTGACCGAGGCGATGGCATGGCTGTTGCTGCAGAAGGCGGCGGGAGCGGGCGAAATAACCCCCGAAGAAGCGGAAACCCGGGCTGACGGACTATTGGCACAGGTGGATGCGGATCGAATCGCGGCCGCTGACGGCGCGGAATTGCCGCTGGAAATCCGCGGGTATATGGATCGCAGCCGCAGGCTATACGATCAGGTGCTCAGTCTTCGTGAAATGGTGTCAAAACAGACGGGCTGACGGTTCATGTCCGGCACCCAAAATTTCACAGATCTGAGAACATATCAGAGATAAAACGCAAAAAAGGACGCCAATGGCGTCCTTTCTGCATTTCTGAGGCTTGAAGCCGCAGGCGTCTTAGCTGCCGCCTGTGCCGAGCCCGATTCCCTGGAAGCGCTTGTTGAACTTCGCAACCTGTCCGCCGCTATCGACAAGGCGCTGTGAACCGCCTGTCCATGCCGGGTGGGACTTGGAATCGATATCGAGCTTCATCGTATCGCCCGGTGCGCCCCATGTGGAGCGGGTCGTGTAGGTCGTGCCGTCGGTCATCACGATATTAATTTCGTGATAATCGGGGTGAATATCTTTTTTCAACGCATTTCTCCTGCGAAAGTCTGCGGTTTATAGGGAATGGGCGGGGGCATTGCAACAAAAACCGGTGGCCTGGCGGCACATCACCGATCTTTCGCTATCAGCGCTGGGTCAGCTTGAATTCTATCCGCCGGTTACGGCGATAGGCGACCTCGTCGTTTCGCGCGTCCAATGGCTGAAATTGGCCGAATCCGGCCGCGACAAGCCGCTTGGCCGGGACCCCGAATGCGCGAAGCTGTTTCACGACCGCGATGGCGCGGGCTGATGACAATTCCCAGTTGGACGGAAATTTGGCGGTTCGTATGGGCAGGTTGTCTGTATGTCCGTCAACCCGCAGGACCCAGTTAAGCCCATCCGGGATGCGGTTCGATATTTCGTTCAACGTTTTTGCGAGCTTCTCGATCTGTCCTCTGCCGCCGGGGTTCAGGTCCGACGAGGCGGAGGGAAACAATACTTCTGACTGGAACACGAAACGGTCGCCGACAATGCGGATATCCTGCTGATTGCCGAGGGCCTCGCGCAGCCGCCCGAA
Organism: uncultured Alphaproteobacteria bacterium; assembly: GCA_905479125.1. Lineage (GTDB taxonomy): Bacteria > Pseudomonadota > Alphaproteobacteria > MPNO01 > UBA830 > CAXBCP01. The sequence continues at coordinate 6,254 of CAJQLI010000300.1, forward strand.
AAATTCTGACCGGTAGCGGGCAAGTTCCGCGACCTTGCTGGCAAGTGCCTGGTTCAGACGTTTGCCCAGCGCGGTGATCTGCACATTCTGTTCCGCTGCCCTGGCTTCCGATGCGCCGAGGGCGGCGTTGAGCCGGGCAAGCTGACGCCGGAGCGCGACGAGCTGACGGTTCAGCGCCGCGACCTGTTTCTTGGCCTCGGCGCTTTCACGTTGTTCGTCCGTCAGGTCCTCGCCGATCCGCTGCGCCTGTGCGCCGAGCTCTGCGATGGTGAGATTTTTCTGCGCAATATCCTTTTGTGCAAGCGCCGTGCGTTCCTGTTCGGTCGAAAGCTTTGCTTCGAGTTCTTTCGACCGGTCGCGAAGCGCCGTGAGTGATGCGTCGCGGGTCTGCACGGTGGCGGCAAGTTCGCCAACCCGCTTTTCCAGGCTTGTACGAAGCTCGCGCAGCGCCTTTAAATCCCGGTTGAGTTGGGCGATCTCGCCAAGCTGCGCCTCGATCATGGACTTGTCCGCGGTAACCGATTTTCGCGCTTCTTCCAACTCTGCGGCGGTGCTGTTGGCGGATGCCAGGGCGGTATCGAGTTTTCCCTGTAGGTCGTCCCGCGCGCGTGTCGCATCGGCGAGCATGGATTCCAGTGCATCTTTCTGGGGCAGCAGCTCAGACAGTTGGCTCGACAGACGTTCGCGGGTGGCGGTCGACGAGGACAGATCTGCCGATAATTGCGAAACTTCGTCCCGGAGCCGGACATTCGCCGTGCGTTCCAGCGACAGCATTTCGCCAAGCTCGGCGACCTGACGGTTCAGGCGTTCGAGCGCCTGGTTTCGACCGGACAGCATTTCACTCAGGAAAAACTGCGCCAGCGTGAAGACCATCAGCAGGAAAATAATAATAATAAGCAGCGCTGAAAGCGCATCGACAAAGCCGGGCCAGATATCGAGCGTGGTTCGCTGTCGCCGCGACGAGCCGGGCATTTACTTTATTCCCCCGCCGCGGGCCTACCGGCCCGCTTTTTCGGCGATCGCCGCGAGGGTACGCGACAGGACCCGTATTTCACTCCGCAATTCACCGATCATCTCGGCCCGCCCGGTGGCTGTTTCTTCGAGCAGGCGGGAAAGGTGGATGTCGATATTACGGATATGGGCCGGAACTTCGTCGCTCCCGGAACCGCTGCCGAGTGCCGGCCGGTTCAGACTTTCTTCCAACCGCGACAGGATAGGTTTCAGGTCCATCTGGCTCTCCGCCAGTTTCACCATCAGGTTCTGTTCGGTCTTCATCTGGTCGGTAAGCGTCCCCAGGCGGTCCGCAAGATCGGTGATTCCCGAATTCGCACCGATCCGTGATTCCTCTCCGCGCTGCAGGGTACGTTGCAGGTTTTCCAGCCCGTCGGCGGTCTGTTCGAGCAGGGCCTGCACATAGGCCGGGACGGACTGATCCCCTTCGCCGATTGATCCGCCGGAACCCAGCCGTGTCTGGCCGGACAACCAGTCTTCCAGTTCGTTGTAAAACCGGTTCTGCGCCTGTCCGGCCTGAAGTTCGAGAAAGCCCAGAACCAGAGAGCCCGCAAGTCCGAACAACGACGATGAAAATGCCGTGCCCATGCCTGATAACGGCGCCTGCAGGCCTTTCTTGAGGTCGTCGAACACGGTGCCCATTTCGCCGGACCCGACATTGAGGGTGGCGATAACGTCGCTGACTGCGCCGATGGTCTGCAACAACCCCCAGAACGTGCCCAGCAGGCCGAGGAAAATCAGCAGGCCGATCAGGTAGCGGGAAATATCGCGGGATTCATCCAGCCTCGATGCCAGCCCGTCCAGAAGCGAGCGCATCGACATCGTCGACAGGCTGAACCTTGCCGTGCGTTCGCCGAGCATGGCCGCCATTGGCGCCAGCATGCGCGGTTCAGGTGACGCGGACAGCGTTGGCTGACCGGCGCGAAAGCTCTCGAGCCAGGCAACATCGCTGGTCAGGACGAAAACAGTCCGGAAAATATAGACGATGCCGAGAAGCAGAACGCCGATGATAAGGCCGTTCAAGGCTGCGTTTGCCATGAACGCATCCCGGATGCCGCCGGACAGAACCGCTGCAAGCACAAGCACGGCGCCGAGGAAGACGACCATTCGGATCAGATAGCGCCGCGGGTGGGTCATCGTCAGGTCGGCTCCGTCAGCTGGCTGTCAGCGGGAAATCGTGGGACGTGGGCGGTGGGCGCGCATTATCTTTTTGTGACGATAACATCTACCCGGTCAGGCGGGCCGCCTTCGGATTTGTTTCCGAGTGCCCGCACGTCGATCCGCGTGCTGCGCACGCCTTCCTTGATCAGGCGCGAGCGAACGGCAAGTGCCCGGGACAGGGACATGCGACGGGCCTGGCTCGGCGTTTGTGCACCACCGCCGGAATAGGCCAGCAGCTGAAGGCGCAATGACTCGTCGGCCTTGAGCGATTTCGCGATGTTATCGAGTTGCCCGCCCGCGGCGTTTTCTACCGCGGCCGCGCCGGCGCCGAACATCAGTCGGAACTGTTGGCCGGCGGCGAGCTTTCCGCCGGTCGCGGGGGCCGAGGTCAGGGCTGCCGTCTGTGTGGGCTGAGCGGCGGGTTTGGGTGTCGGTCGTGCAGCCAGGGGGGCGGGCGGTGCAGGTGGCGGTGCAAGTGTCGGCGCTGGCGGCGGTGGTGCGACGCGGGTCGGGGCGCCGGGCTTGAATGAAGGCGCCGCGGGCGGCGAAACGGGCAGGGGCGGCGCACTCGCACGTTGCTGTATGGCGGGTGCCGCTGGAACCTTGGGTGCGGCCGGCGGCTTTGCGGCGATCACCGGTGCTGCCGGGGGCGTGATGCGCGGTGCGGCAGGCCTGCTGAGAGGCTTCGGCTGTGCAGCCCTGACAGGCGCCGGACGGGCGACCATCGGACGTTTCATTTGAGTGGGCGGTTTGAGGGCGAGCCCGTTGGAGACAGGTACGGCACTGGCTCGCGGTGCGGCGGGTGTGGCCGGCGCAAACCGGCGGCTGCCGTTCTGACGGACATTGGGCATCAGCAGCGAGCGTACGCCGGGCCGAAGCATCTGCGGAACGTTCTGCGGGGTGCCGAGCGAATCAAGCACACTGAGGTCGACCGACACGGACCCGGCATGGCGCTGCGCCTGGGCTGTCGGTGGCGTGACAAGGGCGGCGGTTACAACAGCGAATGCCGCGGCGGTTAAAATGCGTGGTGCAGCGGCCGATAAATGCCGTGCAAATCTGGGAGCCATCATTTCCAACCCGAATTATGAACGCGGTACCGGGCCTGATCCTGAGGCTCCGGACAGGGCAACATAGCTGAGAGCGGGTGCGGCGACAACCGCTTTGGCAAGGTGTTAATCAAGCAACCCATTGAAAATGCGGATCAATCGGTGAGCTTTAGCCCTTCGTTGCGGACCGCTTCCATCAGCATTTTCCGCAGGGGGTCATACAGGTGCTGATTTGCCGCGAGGATCGAGTCGCCATAGAGCATGTTGTCACGCCCGTCGATCTGGCTTACCAGCCCGCCGGCTTCGCGGACGATGACAATTCCACCTGCCACATCCCAGGGTGACAGGGCCGTTTCCCAGAAGCCTTCGTAGCGTCCGGCAGCGACATAGGCGAGGTCGAGCGCCGCGGAGCCCTGGCGGCGGACCCCGGCCGTGCGGTTCATCACGACATTGAGCATCGCGGAGAAGGCTTTTTTGCCCGGCCGGTTGCCAAAGGGAATGCCGGTCGCCAGCAGCGCATCACGCATATCGCTGCGTCCGGAAACCCGCAGGCGTTGCCGGTTCAGATAGGCGCCTTCATTGCGCTCGGCCCAGAAAACCTCGTCCCGGACAGGCTCGTAAACCATGCCGGCGACAAGCTCCTTGTCGCGTTCGACCGCGATGGAAATTGAAAAATGGGGGATGCCGTGAAGGAAATTCGTCGTGCCGTCGATCGGATCGATAATCCAGCGCTCGTTCGCGTTTTCACCTTCGATCGTGCCGCCTTCTTCCATCAGGAAGCCGAACCCGGGACGTGCCTTGTGCAGTTCCTCGTGCAGAATTTCTTCGGTGCGTTTATCCGCTTCCGACACGAAATCGCCGGGCCCTTTGCGGGAAACCTGCAGCTGTTCGACTTCGCCGAAATCGCGCATCAGCAGTCGCGACGCCTTGCGGGCGGCATTATTCATTACGTTAATAAGGGGGGTCGGCATCGACATTGCGTTTTCGGCTTTCCTGCAATACCGGGCCCGGAATACCAGGAATGCCGGCAAATGGGACGATATCAGTCCTTGGCGCGCTCTACGTAGGTGGCGTCTTCGGTGTTCACGACGATCCGTGTGCCTGTCCCGATATGTGGCGGGACCATCACGCGGACGCCGTTTTCGACCATGGCCGGCTTATAGGAAGACGACGCGGTCTGGCCTTTCACCACCGCGTCCGCTTCCGTGACCTCCATGGTGACGTGCTGCGGCAGTTTTGCCCCCGCGACCACGCCGTCGATCAGCTCTGCTGTGACGACCATGCCGTCCTGCAGGAACGCCGCCGAATCCCCGATATCGTCTTTCGCGAGGGAAAACTGTTCATAGGATTCGCTGTCCATGAACATGATCTGTTCGTCTTCGGCATAGAGATACGTCGCGTCTCTTTCCTCGACCATCAGCTTTTCGACGGTCTCGCCGGTCCGGAAGCGTTCGTTGGTCTTATTGCCGGATTTCAGGTCGCGCATTTCGACCTGGATAAAGGCATTGCCCTTGCCGGGCAGCAGTATCTCGGTTTTGAGTACGCGCCATTGCTTGTTGTCATGCTCGATGACGTTGCCGCCTCGAATGGTATTAGCCTGGATTTTCATCCTGCAGATCCGCTTTGTAAGTTTTCCGGGTAAGGGCGGCGGAAACTATCAGCTTGCCCCGGAATTGGCAATCATATCGGCAGCTTCCGAATCACCCATCATTATCGGCATAATCGTGTGTTTGGCCGCGGAAATCGCGCAAATTCCATCTGCCGGGGAGTGCGCCGTCAGGGGTGACGTCCTGTGCCGGGGCTTTGCCGTGGCCGCCGGGGATATCGACCACATAGGTCGGCTGGCACAGGCCTGAAATATTGCCACGCAGCGCGGATACCAGCGCGCGTCCTTCCTCCAGCGTCAGCCGGAACTTTGCCGTGCCGCGGGCGCGGTCGGGGTGGTGCAGGTAATAAGGTTTGACCTTCAGCGCGATCAGGCGGCGCATCAGGTCGGTCAGTGCATCAACGGTGTTGTTCACGCCTTTGAGCAGCACCGTCTGCGACAACAGCGGGATGCCGGCCCGGGTCAGCCGGTCGCAGGCGGCGGCAACATCATCGGTCAGTTCGCGGGCGTGGTTGGTGTGCAGCGCCATCCAGACGGGGATGTCCGATGTCAGCGCCGCGATCAGCCCGTCGGTCACGCGGTCGGGCAGGATGACCGGCACGCGGGTGTGGATGCGCAGGTTGTTCAGGTGCGGGATTGCATTCAGACGGGCGACGATGCGAGCCAGACGCACGTCCGACAGCGACAGCGGGTCGCCACCGGTCAGAATGACTTCGCGAATCCCGGGGTGCTCTTCGATGTATCGGTAGGCGACCTCCAGGTCGGCGGCGGTTGGCGTGCCCGCCGCCCGGCCCACGCGGTCGCGGCGAAAGCAGTACCGGCAATAGACGGGGCAGGCCAGTGTCGGCATCAGCAGCACGCGGTCGGGATAGCGATGAACAAGACCGCGGACCGGTGAATGGGTCTCGTCGCCGATGGGATCGTCAAGTTCGTCATCGGCCCGGATCAGTTCGGCAGGGTCAGGCACGAACTGGCGCGCGATTGGATCAGTCGGGTCGGCCGGATCTATCAGTGCCGCAAGTCCCGACGGGATCGCGATGCTGTATTCGGTGCCGACCGCATCGAGCGCGACGACCTGCGATTCGGCGGCGAGCCCTGCCCGGGCAAGGTCGGCACCGGTGCGCAGCGTGGCGGATTTCATGGCGTGCAGACCTGTTTAAGCGTGGTCGATGACAAAGGTGACGTTCCCTGCGTTGATGGGGCATTATCGCCGCCATGAAGAATAACGAAACCCCACCCGAAAAACCCGCCGCCGCCGCCTGGTGGCATCCCGACCGTTTTGAAGACCGCGCCGACGCTCTTGTCCGCCGTGCCGACATGGTCAAATCCGTCCGCGAATTTTTCGACCGGCGAGGCTATGTCGAGGTCGATACCCCGGCACTCCAGCTGTCGCCTGGGATGGAGCCGCACCTGACGGCGTTCGAAACAGCGCTGGGTGAGCCCAATGGCGACCGTCAGCCGGTCTACCTGCATACCTCACCCGAATTCGCGATGAAAAAACTGCTGGCGGCAGGGATGCAACGGATTTTCCAGCTTGCCCGCGTCTTCCGTGACGGCGAACGCTCGCCCCGGCATCATCCCGAATTCACCATGCTCGAATGGTACCAGACCGGTGCAGGTTGGCGGGATATCGCAGAAGAAGCCGCCGAGTTCGTGCGCGCCGCCTGCGGGCCGGTCGTGCAGCGTGGTGACGTGAGTTGCGACCTGAGCCAGCCATGGGAATTCCTGTCCGTACAGGACGCGTTCGCGCGCCATGCCGGGATCGACCTGCTGGCGACGGCGGACGATCCGCTGAACCCCGATACGGACATGCTGTGCATGTTCGCAGACGGGCTCGGCATACGGACAGCCGATACCGATACCTGGGAAGATATATTCTTTCGTATCTACCTGGACCGGATCGAACCCCAGCTCGGTGTCGGTGCCGCGACGGTGCTGCATTCCTATCCGGCGGCCCTGGCGGCTCTGGCCCGGCTGTCGCCGGAAGACGTGCGCGTGTCAGACCGTTTCGAGATTTTTATCTGCGGGTTGGAGCTTGCCAACGGCTATGGCGAACTGACCGACGCCACTGAACAGCGCAGGCGCTTTGCCGTGATGACGGCGCAGCGCATTGCCGAAGGCCGCGCGCCGTATCCGGTGGATGAGGATTTTCTGGCCGCACTGGAAAACGGGATTCCGGATTGTGCCGGGATCGCGCTCGGCTTCGACCGGCTGGTCATGCTGGCCGCAGGGGCGGATCGGATCGAGGATGTCTTGTGGGCGCCGGTGGTAAACCCGGACGTCTAACCCGCCATCTTTTCGTTGAATGCTTTCACCGCCGCGCCGGGACCGTCCTTGTGGTTCCAGACACCGCCGCCGACGGCGAGGAAATCTGCCCCGGCCTCGATAATCGTTTCACAATTATCGACCGTGATCCCGCCAATGGCGACGCACGGGATGGTCATAAGTTCCTGCCACCAGGTCAGGATATCGGTGTCTGCCGGCGTGGTGATCTCTTTGGTGGTGGACGGAAAGAACGCGCCAAAGGCCACGTAATCGGCGCCCCGTTCGCCGGCATCGAAGGCAAGGTCGCGGTCGGCCTTGCAGGTGACGCCGACGATGGCCTCGTCACCGACAAGCCGCCGCGCGTCGTCATAAGGTGTGTCATCCTGGCCGACATGGACACCGTCGCAACCGAGTTCGGCGGCGAGATCGGCACGGTCATTCATGATAAAGGCGACGTCGCGGTCCTGCGCGACGGGCCGCAATATATCGCAGGCCCGCCGGATGTCGTCGTCCGACACGTCTTTCAGGCGAAGCTGAATGCAGGCGACGTCGCCGCCATCCAGAGCCGCCGCCATGATTTCCGCGAATGCTTCCGGTCCCCCCGCGTCGAAAGACGGCGGGGTGATCAGGTAGAGCTGGCAGGATTCGGCGCGAATGGGGCTAGGCCTTGCCCTGATAGATTTTGACGATTTCGCCGAGCATTTTCAGCGCATCTTCCTTCGGACGCTGGAAGGTGTTGCGGCCGATGATCGAGCCGTTACCGCCGCCGTCGCGAATGGCCTTGGCTTCGGCATAGATGCCTTTCAGGTCTTTCGCTTCGCCGCCCGAGAACACGACGATACGCCGGCCGTTGAAGCAGGACTGCACGACGTGCTCGATGCGCTGGGTCATCGTCTTTACGGGGATCTTGTGGTCCTTGTAGACCTTCTTAGCCGGGTCGAGGAACATTTTGTCGGTCGGCGGTTTGACCTTGATGATATGCGCGCCCATCAGGGCGGCCATGTGGGCTGCATAGGCGCAGACATCCATCGCGGTTTCAGCTTCCTTGGTCACCATGCCGCCGCGCGGGTAGGACCACATAACAACCGCAAGACCGACAGACTTGGCTTCTTCTGCCAGTTCGCGAATCTCTTCCATCAGTTCGAACTGGTATTCGGAACCGGGGTAAATCGTAAAGCCGATCGCGGCGCAGCCGAGGCGCAGGGCATCGTTGACCGAGGCGGTGACGGCCTGGTCTTTCTCGGTTGCAAGCGAATTGGCGGAGTTGCATTTGAGGATCGTCGGGATCGCGCCCGCGAAACTGTCAGCGCCCGCTTCGAGCATGCCGAGCGGTGCGGCGAAAGCCGACAGGCCGGCATCGATGGCAAGCTGATAATGATAATGCGGGTCGTAGCCGGCGGGGTTCGGCGCAAAGCTGCGCGCCGGGCCGTGTTCGAAACCCTGGTCGACGGGAAGGATCACGAGCTTGCCTGTGCCGCCCAGTTTCCCTTCCATCAGTATCCGCGCCAGATTTCCCTTTGTTCCGGGATTGTCACTTTCGTAACCGGCAAGAATTTTTTTGACTTTCTGACTGACGCGCATGTTCGGATTCCTCATTTAACTGGTTGCCTCTGCTTAGCCTAAAGGCGCCGGCATTTCAATCGGTCGATTGCCTGTCCGGGGCGGAATTCCGGGGTTTTTTATCAGCGGAAATTGCGATGATTCTGAACGCTATTTCAGCTGTCTGCCCCTGTTGACGCGGCTTTGATGTGCATCGTATGGTGCAAAAACAACTAAAAATCGGCGGTTTACGCGGTTTCATGTCTAAACTGGATGAAGCAGAACAGCGCTTGCAGCGCGCAGTCGCAGGGCTGGAAGAGGCGGCCCGGGCGGTAGCGTCTTCGGCGCAGTCTGCTGTGTCGAAGGCCGAAAATGCTGCCGCGGCCCCCGACCCGGCGGTTGCTGCCGCACTGGAAACAGCTCAGGCCCGCAATGCCGAGCTGGAAGATGTTAATACTGTTGTTGCCCAGCGCCTCGATGGCGCCATCACGCGTATCAAAACCATATTGGAAGACTGACATGCCGGAGGTCGACGTTGCCATTAACGGGCGCAATTACCAGATTGCCTGCGGTGACGGGGAAGAAGCGCATCTTGCCCAGCTTGGGGAATATGTTGATCGCCGCGTCAAGGAACTCGTGGCGGCTGTGGGCCAGGTCGGGGATTCCCGGCTGCTGGTAATGGTGTCGCTGATGATCGCCGACGAACTTGCCGAGACCTATGCCGACCTGAAAAATGCGTCATCCGAGGCCGAGGGCGCGGTGTCGCCCCAACAGCTTGAAGACCGGGTCGCCGAAATAGTTGATGCCGCAGCCACACGGATCGAGGCCGCCACGGCGGGTCTGACCGGTGCCGCACCTGTGGCCGAATAGCCGGCCGCTGGAGGCGTCTGGCGGAATTGATTTCGTCTGACTGTGTAAGTTGATTTCCCGTTTACTGTTTATGCACTAGGTTAATCTCCAGGCGGGGCTGTCCGGTGCGATGTGTCTCTACATCCCTGGGGCCAATACATCTCTCTAGGGAGCTGTCTCTGCGGGGACCTTGGTCTCAGCACGCGGCGCCCACCTGTCTCGTACAGGCCACAGAGGATCACATAGACTGCCGGCTGTGACGGCTCCGCCGCCCGCGAATTCAGCCAGCGTCCACCACCGGCGCCGACGACCAGCGCCTATAATGAGCATTTCCGACGTGACACCCCCGACGGAACCCAGGCCTGACTTTAACAAGTCCGGCATCAAACAGTCGCTGCGCGATGAAGCCGCCAGGCGTCGCGCGGACGTCCATGCGGTGCGCAGCGATGCGGCCGGGGCGGCACTGGCCGTCAGGTTTCTTGACGCCTTTTCAGGCCGATTGTCTGGACGTGTCGTCTCGGTTTATTGGCCGATGCGCGACGAGATCGACGTGCGGGGCCTGATCGGCGCACTCGCCACTGCCGGCGCACAGGTGGTATTGCCGGTCATGGCGGGGGCGGATTTGCCTCTGGTGTTCCGTGAATGGCGGGCCGGCGACGAGCTGCTGCCGGGGGCGTTCGGTGTCCGGGAACCTGCGGACGATGCCCGCGTTTTGACCCCTGATATCGTTGTTGCGCCGCTGCTTGCTTTTGATGTTGCCGGTAACCGGCTCGGCTATGGCGGGGGATATTACGACCGCACCCTTCGCGATCTGCGGGCGGGCGGTGCTATTATTGCCGTCGGCGTCGGCTATGACGAGCAGGAAATTTCATCCGTCCCGGGGCATACGGGCGATGAAATTCTCGATATGATTATCACCGACCGGCGCACTCTCCGCGTCGGCAAGTAAGGAAGTTATTCTCTATGCGAATTCTGATATGCGGCGATGTGGTCGGGCGGACCGGGCGCAAGGCCGTGGTCAAGCATGTTCCCATGCTGCGCGAACGCTATGACCTCGATTTCGTCATCGTGAATGGTGAAAACGCGGCCGGCGGGTTCGGTATCACGCCGAAAATCTGCGATGAATTCTATGGCGTCGGCGTCGATGTGATCACCACCGGCAACCATGTCTGGGACCAGCGCGATATCATTCCCCATTTCGATAAAGAACCTCGGATTCTCAGGCCTGAAAATTTCCCGGCCGGGACACCGGGCAAGGGAGTTGCCGAATTCAGGGACGCGCGCGGGCGGCGGATTGTCGTGATGCATCTGATGGCGCGATTGTTCATGGATCCGCTGGACGACCCGTTCGCGGCGATGACTGCCATGCTCAATACCTGGCGGCTTGGTGCGAATGCCGATGCCATTATTCTTGATTTTCACGGCGAGGCATCGAGCGAAAAAATGGCGATGGGCCATTTCGTCGATGGCAAGGTGTCGGTCGTGGTCGGGACACACACGCACGTGCCGACGGCGGATGCGCAGGTTTTTCCCGGCGGTACCGGCTATCAGACCGATCTCGGCATGTGTGGCGATTACGATTCCGTCATCGGCATCCGCAAGGAAATCTCGGTCGAACGCTTCGTGCGCAAGATGCCGACGGCACGGATGGAAGCGGCAGCGGAAGAGGCCACATTATGCGCCGTGATGGTCGATATCGACGATGGCACCGGGCTTGCAACCGATATCCGCCCGGTCCGCATCGGCGGACGGTTGCGCGGGGAAATGCCGGACTAGGCGACGGGCCTTAGCGGTGGCGGTCGAATTCTGTCCGCTCACGACAAATTTTGGCGTTTTCATACGTAATTCATTCGACGCCGGGGGCGTTCTCGCTGTATTGTTCGGCTCCATTGAATTTGTGAGTTGTAGATATGTTCGGATCCAGCCGCGCCCGACGCCATGACATTCCCGATGGACAGCTTTTCAAAGCGGTCGGCGGTGGCACATGGGAATATACCGGACCGGCGCCGACGGTTGCGCCAGAACCCCACGCACGCCTTGTGCGTCCGGGTGATCCGCGCACCATCAAGATCATCTCGATGGATGCCCTGACCGATACCAGCCTGTTCGAGCGGGTTTCCTGATCCCGGGCAGGCGTAAGCCTCTGGACATTACGATGTAATTTGCGTCTTCCCGGCGGAGGCGCAGATTCTCCCATGGGGTAACCCATTGGCATTCATATTCCCGCCCCCGCGCCCCATTCCTGCCACATTGCAGGGTTACATCTTTGCCAATCGCCCGAATCTCGCGGAAATGTGGGGGTTCAGGGTCGCATTTGCACCAGATATGGTGTAATTTGCGGCACTTTACGGGCATCTGACGGAGCGATCATGGCGGGCCATTCCAAATTCAAGAATATTCAGTTCAGAAAAGGGGCGCAGGATGCGAAGCGCGCCAAGGTTTTCACCAAGCTGATCCGCGAGCTGACGGTTGCGGCCAAGCACGGCGAAGACCCGGACGCGAACCCGCGTCTGCGTTCCGCGATCGCGGCCTCAAAAAGCGCCAATATGGCGAGGGACACCATGGAGCGCGCCATCGCGCGTGGTGCTGGCAATGACGATACCGATCAGTACGAGGAAATCCGCTACGAAGGCTATGGCCCGAAAGGCGTTGCCGTGATCGTCGAGGCCCTGACCGATAACCGCAACCGGACGGCCAGCGACGTGCGCGCCGCCTTTACGAAGTTCGGCGGCAATCTCGGCGAGACCGGGAGTGTCAATTTCATGTTCGACCAGGTCGGCCAGGTGGACTACCCGGCCGATGTCGCGTCCGCCGACGAGGTGTTCGAGGTCGCGCTGGAGGCCGGTGCGCAGGATGTTCAGTCCTCTGATGACGGCCACGAGATCATCTGCGAAGTGAACGATTTCAACGAAGTGCGCGACGGGCTCGAGGCAAAATTCGGCACAGCGGAATCGGCTGAACTGACATGGAAGCCGCAGAATACGGTCGAGCTCGACGCCGATAGCGCCGGCACGATGCTGAAGCTGATCGACGCGCTTGAAGATAATGACGACGTGCAGAAAGTATCGTCCAATGTCGAGATCGACGATGCCGTTCTCGAACAGCTTGCCGGCTGAAGGATAGAACGGGATGCGCATCAGGTTGATTGGTCTTGATCCCGGTTTGCGGCGCTCCGGCTGGGGCGTCATCGAGGTCGAGGGCAGCAGCCTGATTCATGTCGCGAGCGGGGCCGTCACATCCGATGCAAAGGCATCGCTGGCCGATCGCCTGTCGCAATTATTTAACGCCCTTACCGATGTAATTTCGACCTATCGGCCGGCAGAGGCCGCGGTCGAGGAAACCTTCGTCAACAAGAACCCGGCCTCGACGCTTAAGCTCGGCCAGGCGCGCGGCGTGGTGATGCTGGCCCCGGCACAGCTCGGGATTCCGGTGGCCGAATACGCCGCGAACCTGATCAAAAAATCACTGGTGGGCAACGGTCATGCCGACAAGAACCAGGTGCAGGCGATGATCAATATCCTGTTGCCCGGCGCAAAACCCGAAACCCCGGACGCCGCCGATGCGCTTGCCGTCGCCATTTGTCATGCCCATCACCGACGCGCCAACGTTCTTGCTGAAGCCGTGTTGAGGCAATCCGCATGATTGCGAAGCTGACCGGTATTCTCGATTCCGTCGGTGACGACTGGGCCATACTCGATGTCGGCGGGGTCGGCTATCTGGTGTTCTGTTCGAGCCGGACGCTGGCACAACTGCCCGGCACCGGCGAGGCGGTCTCCTTCGTGATAGAGACCCATATCCGCGAAGATCATATTCATCTGTACGGCTTCCTCGACCATGCCGAACGCGACTGGTTCAAGCTGCTGACGACTGTGCAGGGTGTCGGCGCAAAGGTCGGGCTCGGTATTCAGTCGGTGCTCGGCCCGAAGGAGTTGACCGACGCGATCCTCGCCCAGGACAAGGGCATGATTACCCGCGCGCCCGGGGTTGGTCCGAAGCTGGCGACAAGGCTGCTGACCGAATTGAAAGACAAGGTCGGTGGGATGGCATCGGTCGCACCTGCGATGGCGGGTGCCGTTGCCGCAAACGATACCGACCGGGCTGCAATGGAAGATGCGGTCTCGGCGCTGGTCAATCTCGGCTACCGCCGGGGTGATGCTTTCGGTGCCGTGACCGGCGCCATGCGCAGTATCGGCGATGATGCCGGGGTTGAAGACCTGATCCGTGCCGGGCTCAAGGAGCTCACGGCATGAACGATGCCAGACCAATCGCACCGGGCTTTGGCGAAGACGATCTCGGCGAAGGCCATGTCCGCCCGCAACAGCTGGATGATTTCGTCGGCCAGCCGGCGCTGCGCCAGAACCTTCGCGTGTTTGTCGAGGCCGCCCGCGGGCGCGCCGAGGCAATGGATCATGTATTGTTTCACGGTCCGCCGGGCCTGGGTAAAACCACGCTGGCACAGATTGTGTCGCGCGAACTCGGTGTCGGTTTCCGCGCGACGTCCGGGCCGGTGATTGCCAAGTCCGGGGACCTCGCCGCGATCCTCACCAACCTGGAACCGCGGGATGTTCTGTTCATCGACGAGATCCACCGTCTTAATCCGGCAGTAGAGGAAATCCTCTATCCGGCAATGGAAGACGGCAAGCTCGACCTGATCATCGGCGAGGGGCCGTCTGCGCGTTCGGTGCAGATTGAACTGCCGCCGTTTACGCTGGTCGGCGCGACCACGCGCTCCGGCCTGCTGACGACACCGCTGCGCGAACGGTTCGGCATTCCGCTGCGGCTTGAGTTCTACAATATCGACGACCTTGTCAAAATTGTCCGCCGGTGTGCCGGCGTGCTCGGCGTGACCGTCACCGCTGACGGGGCGACCGAGGTTGCGGCGCGGTCGCGCGGCACGCCGCGGGTTGCCGTCCGGCTGCTCCGCCGGGTCCGTGATTTTGCCGGCGTTGCAGGGGCAGACGCGATCGACGCGAAGCTTGCCGACCACGCGCTTGGCCAGCTCGAAGTCGACAAGATCGGCCTCGATTCCATGGATCGCCGCTACCTGCTGTGCATTGCGGATAATTATGCTGGCGGCCCGGTCGGGGTCGATACGCTGGCGGCCGCGTTGTCCGAGCAGCGTGACGCAATCGAAGACGTGATCGAGCCCTTCCTGCTGCAGTCGGGTCTGTTGCAGCGCACGCCGCGCGGCCGGATGCTGACACTGAATGCCTATCGTCATCTCGGCGTATCGGCGCCGAAAGAATACGATTCCCAGATGGACCTGCTGTCGCGGGAAGACGGCGATGACTGATATCAGCGCCGAACACGTGTTCCCGGTCCGGGTCTATTACGAGGACACCGATGCGGGTGGCGTGGTTTATCACAGTAACTACCTGCGTTTTGCCGAGCGCGCGCGCACGGAACTGCTGCGTGATTTCGGGATCGATCATCAGAGCCTGCTGGCCGATGACGGGCTGATGTTTGCCGTCCGCCGCTGTGAGGCCGAATACGTTCTGCCCGCGCATCTCGATGACGCGCTGGATGTCCGCACCCGCTGCATTGAATCGTCCGCCGCGAGCTTTTGGCTCGAACAGCTGGTTCAGCGCGGCGGCGAAACACTGGTTGAGATGAAAGTGCGGCTGGTCTGTCTGAAACCGGGTGGCCGCCCAGCTCGTATCCCGCCGTTCCTGCGCTCGGCGCTGGATCGTGCCGCTGCCCATACGAAACACTAAGAAACGAACGGAAGCTCCATGGAAACAACCGCCGTACAGTCCGCCGCCCTCGCAGGTTCAGTCGTCCACGATATGTCGATCTGGGGTCTGTTCATGCAGGCGGATATCATCGTCAAGGCGGTGATGATCGGCCTCGTCCTCGCCTCTTTCTGGTGCTGGGCGATCATCTTCGAAAAAATCATGCGGATGCGCCGCCTGCGCCGCCAGGCAAGCCAGTTCGAGGAAAGCTTCTGGTCGGGGGGCTCGCTCGACGATCTCTTTGACCGTATCGGCTCGCGCCCGGTTGATCCGATGTCGTCGGTGTTTTCATCGGCGATGCGCGAATGGCGCCGTTCGACTTCTCGTGGCGGAAAAGACAGCGATCAGCATCACAGCCTGTCGGAACGCATCGACCGGGTGATGCAGATCACCCTGAACCGCGAACTTGAACAGCTTGAACGCTACATGACGTTTCTGGCCTCTGTCGGGTCGACTGCGCCGTTTATCGGCCTGTTCGGCACCGTCTGGGGAATCATGAACAGTTTCGCCGCCATCGCCGTCAGCAAGAACACGTCTCTTGCGGTCGTTGCGCCCGGTATTGCCGAGGCGCTTTTTGCGACGGCACTCGGGCTTGTCGCGGCGATACCGGCGGTCGTCGCCTATAACAAGCTGTCGACCGATATAAACAGGTATGCCGGCCGCCTCGAAGCGTTTGCCGGCGAGTTCGGGACGATCCTGTCGCGCCAGAACGAGGATGAGGCCTGAGCCATGGCAATGATGTCAGGAAACGGCGGTCGGGGCAGGCGAAACAGGCGGGGCAGCTATGTGCCGATGTCTGAAATCAACGTGACGCCCATGGTCGACGTCATGCTGGTGCTCCTCGTTGTCTTTATGGTGTCTGCGCCGCTGATGACCGTCGGCGTGCCGGTCGACCTGCCGAAAACCGATGCCTCGCAGATGGTCGGCCAGGACGAGCCCTTGGTGGTGAGCGTCAATGATAAGGGCGAGGTTTTTCTCCAGGAAACCAAAATCACCCTCGAACAGCTGGTGCCGCGACTGGTGGCGATTACGCAGAATAAAAAAGACACGCGCATTTTCGTGCGCGGCGACAAGGCTATCGCCTATGGGCAGGTGATGGAGGTTATGGGGACCGTAAATCTGGCGGGCTTTACCCGCGTGGCGCTCCTGACCCAGTTACCGACGGGAACAGGCGCCGGAGGGGCAAAGTGAACCATGCGGTATGGCGCGATATTCTCCGGACTGCTGCATCTCGTGATTCTGATCGTCGTGATCGTCGGGATTCCCGGCATCCTGCAGTCGGATCGTCGGGAAATAGTGCCGATTTCGGTCGAGGTCGTATCGATCGAGGAACTGGCGAAGCAGACCGAAAAGAAGAGGCCGCCAAAGCCTGTGGCCAAAAAACCGCCGCCCAAGAAATCACCGCCCAAAAAACCGGACCCGCCGAAGGCGACGAAAAAACCGCCTCCGCCGCCAGCGCCACCCAAAACCCCTCCACCTGTCGCGCCGAAGCCGCCCGAAGTGAAGCCGGAACCCGCGCCGAAAGCGCCCGAAGTCAAACCGGAACCGGTGCCGAAACCGAAAGCTGCTCCGGCGCCGAAACCAAAGGCGAAGCCAGCGCCGCCGAAGAAACCGAAAACACAGGTTACGGCAAAAACACCGCCGGCACCGAAGCCGAAGCGCAAGCCCAAACCGCCGCCGCCCAAGCCCGACGAATTTCAGTCACTGCTGAAAAACCTGGCGAAAGACCGCCGCGCCGCGGAGAAGGCGAAAGCCGATGCGCCGGTCAAGGTAGCGAAGCAGGCGGTAGAGACGCCCAGGCGCTCTGCCCTGCAGGACCGGCGAATTGCGGCGGGCCTGTCCCAGGCGATCAATCAGCAGATCACGCCGTGCTGGAAAATCCAGGCGGGCGCCAAGGATGCCGCCAATATGAGCGTGGCCGTCAATATCCGGCTGAACCCCGACGGCTCGCTGAGCGGTGTGCCAAAGATCGAGGATACGGCACGGCTCGGACGCGACCCGTTTTTCCGGGCGGTCGCCGAAAGTGCGCAACGCGCCTTGCGGGACCCGGCCTGTATGCCGCTGAAGCTGCCATACGAAAATTACGACCTCTGGAAAAACATCATCTTCACGTTTGACCCCAAGGAAGCGCTTGGACAATGAAAATACTTTGTAGCATTGGGGCATTTGCCCGGCTGGCCGGGATGTCCATCTCCGCAGCGATGATCTTCGTTGTCGCCGTGGCGGCGCCCGCGGAGGCACAGCTGCGCGTCGATATAACGCGGGGCACAGTCGAGCCTATGCCGATTGCCATCCCCGAATTTTTTGGCAAGACGCCGCAGGAGATAGATACCGGCCGTAAGATGGCAAACCTGATCTCGGCAGACCTTGAACGTTCCGGGCTGTTCAGGCCGATCGATCGTCGCGCCTTCATTCAGAAGGTCGCGGCGTTGCGGGTGAAGCCACGTTTCGGCGACTGGCGTCAGATCAATGCTCAGGCGCTGGTCGCGGGCAGCACGCAGGCCCAGCGCGACGGCCGCCTGAAAGTGGAATTCCGCCTGTGGGACGTCTTCGGCGAAGTGCAGATGACGGGGCTTGCCTATTTCACCGCGCCGGATAACTGGCGCCGCGTGGCCCATATAATTGCCGACGAGATCTACAAGCGGATTACCGGCGAAAGCGGGTATTTCGATACGCGCGTGGTTTATATCTCTGAGCAGGGCCCTCCCAACCGGCGGATTAAGCGCCTCGCCATCATGGACCAGGACGGCGCCAACCACCGTTTCCTGACCGATGGTCGGGCATTGGTTCTGACACCGCGTTTCTCGCCCCAGGCGCAGGAAATAACCTATCTGTCCTATGGCACAGGGCAGCCGCGGGTCTATATCTACAATATCGATACCGGCCAGCAGGAAGTCCTTGGTAATTTCCCCAGCATGACCTTCGCCCCCCGGTTTTCACCGGATGGCAAAAAAGTCGTCATGAGCATGGCGCAGGACGGTAACTCCGAAATCTATTCGATGGATTTGCGCACCCGTCGGACCGCGCGTCTCACCCGGCATCCGTCAATCGACACCTCCCCGTCCTATGCGCCGGATGGACGCCAGATCGTCTTCACATCGGACAGGGGCGGTGCGCAACAGATTTACGTGATGAATGCCAATGGCGGTGGCGTAAAACGGATCAGTTTCGGACGAGGTGAATATTCAACCCCCGTGTGGTCTCCGCGCGGCGACCTGATCGCCTTTACGCGAATCACCGGCGGTGTCTTCTCCATCGGAGTGATGCGGCCCGACGGATCGGGGGAACGGCTGCTGACGGACGGGTTCCACGTCGAAGGACCGACCTGGGCACCCAACGGCCGCGTGCTGATGTATTTCCGCGAAGAGCGGGGGAACGGACGCACCGGAAGCACGTCGAAACTCTATTCGATCGATCTGACAGGTAATAATGAACGTGTTGTGGCGATCCCCGGTGGGGGCTCCGATCCGGCATGGTCCCCCCTTGTGAAGTGACGGGACGACGTGATGACAAAGTCAGTGCCGGGTGGTTTTCGGTTGAACTCGCATAAACGTGCGCCACATACCCTTGATAAATCTTGTGATTTCGGACTGCCAGAACTAGTATTCGTGACTTCTGCGATACTGAATTTCAACTCCTTGCCAAATTCCGATTGGGGGAAAATCTGATGCGATTCTCATATGTCATTTGTGCGTTGGCCGGACTTGCGCTCGCGGCGTGCGAATCGTCTCCGGAAGTAAATTCCAGCGCAACCGGCGACGGTTCTTCCTCCGGCGCCGCCAGCCAGTCGGGCACGGGCGGACCCGTCACCAGCGGTGTCACCAGCCAGCAGGTTACGGCGCAGGCCCCGGGCAGCGCAGAGGATTTCGTCGTCAATGTCGGGGACCGGGTGCTGTTCGGTCTGAACCGCTTCGATCTGTCGCCTGAGGCGCGGACGACGGTTGAGAACCAGGTCATCTGGCTCAAACGTTTTCCTTCCGTCACGATCACCGTCGAAGGTCATGCCGACGAACGTGGAACCCGCGAATACAACCTTGCGCTCGGCGAACGCCGCGCGAACTCGTTACGCGATTACATGATCGCACTCGGCGTCGATCCGAACCGGGTGAAAACGTTGAGCTACGGCAAGGAACGCCCGGTTGATCCGGCATCGAACGAGGAAGCCTGGTCGCGCAACCGTCGTGCGGTTACGGTCGTCGACGGCGTCACCGGCTGAGGAACATCCCGCCCGGTTTCCGTATGACGCGGATGTCTGTTACGCGGTGACCGGGCGCCACATTATCGCCACGATGTTCCGGTATGCTCTGCTTTCAGGGTGACCCGGGAAACGGGGTGCGGGATTTGGGGATGCGTCATCCGGATCCCGGTTTTTGGTTAGAATCCGGTTTTTAGATGGGCTCGGGTTTTTAGTGGGCTACGGTTTTCAACGGCGAAGCAGCGGCATGACAGTATGAGAGCAACCTCCATTTTCAAGCGTCGTCTTCCGTCAGCGTTTTCGGGTTCCGTTATATGCGCGACGCTGGTGTGTCTTGCGGTGATTGTCCCGTCCGTTCCGGTGCAGGCGCAGAACACCGGCATGCAGGAATTGCTGAACCGGGTTGAACGCCTGCAACGTGAACTGTCCACCCTGCAACGCCAGGTTTACAAGGGCGAAGCTCCACCGGCATCGGCTGCGACACCGCTTGCGCCCGCGGCAGGTGATCCGCGCAACGCTGCCCGGAATTCAATCCGGATCAGCCAGCTTGAGAATGAGCTTCAGCAACTGACCGGGCGTATCGAAGAAATCGGTTTCCGCACGCAGCAAATTCAGTCACGTCTCGAAAAACTGGTTTCCGATATGGACCAGCGACTGACGGCGCTTGAAGGCGGCACGCAACGGGGGGATGCGCCGCAAAGCGTCAGCCCGCCGTCGAATGTCGGTCTTGCCCTGCGGCCACCTGCTGGTGCCGCCGTGCAGCCGGCGCCGGTGGGAAGCCCGGTCGTGACGCCGCTTCCGTCTCCGCCAAATAGTCAGGCCCTGCCTCAGCCTCAGTCTCAATCTCAGCCTCAGCCAAAGGGGGCGCCGCCGGGTGTACTCGGTACCATCCCGGCGGGCATGGCGGTGTCGACCCCGCGCGGTCCGGCAACTGTACCGCCCCAGCCGCCGCTTCGCGCACAGCCTGCGCCACCTGCAGCGCCAGCGTCCCAATCGGCTGCTGTTGCGCCCGCTGCTGCAAGCCCCGCCTCGATTCTCCCGGCGGGGCCGCCACAGGCGCAGTATGATTACGCATTATCGCTGATGCTTCAGAAGCAGGATTTCGCCAAGGCGGAAACAGCGTTGGCGGCTTTTATCGAACAGAACCCCAAAGACGGCCTGGCCGGAAATGCGCATTACTGGCTGGGTGAGACCTATTATGTCCGCAAGAGCTACCAGGAAGCGGCGTTTGCCTTTGCCGAGAGTTTTCAGAAATTCCCCAAGGGCAACAAGGCCCCGGACAGCCTGCTGAAACTCGGCATGTCGCTGGACCGGCTCGAAAAACGCCGTGAAGCCTGTACGGCCTATTCCCGATTGCTCTCTTCATATCCGAATGCCGGTGCGCGGCTGAAAGCCCGCGTCAAGCGGGAACAGAGCCGGGCCAAGTGCCGTTGAACGGACCTGCCGCAGCAGCTCTTTCGACGACCGAATTTTCCGAACTTATGCGTGCCGCCGGGCCTTTTTCCGGCAATACCGCCCTGGCCGTCGCCGTCTCCGGCGGGGCCGACAGTATGACCCTTCTGGCCCTGGCCCATGACTGGGCCGCGAAGATTGGGGCGTCGGTGACGGCGTTGACGGTGGATCACGGATTACGGCCGGAATCGGGTATCGAGGCCGCGCAGGTAGCTGACTGGTGCCGCGAGCACGGTGTCGCCCATGAGACGCTGGTCTGGGAAGGCGACAAGCCGGATAAGGGTATTCAGGCTGCTGCCCGCGCCGCAAGGTATGCCTTGCTCGAAGACTGGTGCCGGGTGCGGTCACATACCGAGCTGCTTGTTGCCCATTCGCAGAATGACCAGGCAGAGACATTCCTGATGCGGATGAATCGCGGCAGCGGCATTGACGGGCTGGCGGCGATGCCGCTGGTGTCCTTTCACGACGGTGTTCGCCTGATCCGGCCTTTGCTCACCGTGCCGCGGCCGCGCATCGAGGCGACCGCCGATGCCCGCTCCCTGAAACCTGTATCGGATCCCAGCAATCTGGATCGGCGCTATGCGCGGGTGCGGATGCGCGACAATCTGAAGCTGCTTGATGCGCGCGGCGTGTCGGTTGAAGCGATTGCCGGGACCGCCCGGATTTTCGGAAAAATGCGTGCGGTCCGCGAACGCGCAATCGCTGCGCTGGCCGGTGATATTCTGGTTCTGCATCGCGAAGGATATGCAGAGATCGCGCGCGAAGACTTTGCCGGGGCAGACAGGGAGCCTGCAGGCGGACTGGTGGCGGCGGTCCTGATGTCGGTCGGTGGCCTGGAATATGCTCCGCGCCGCGAGCGGCTCGACCGGCTCATGGGAGATATGCTTCACAACAGCGATTTCCGCCCGCGGACGCTGGGAAACTGTGTGATCAGCACCCGTGGAGATCATTTTCTGATCCGTCGGGAACATCGAACGATCCGTCACGGTCTTTCGGTTGAGCCGGGGCGGAGGGTCGTCTGGGACGGTCGTTTCACGGTCGAATTCGCTCCCGATCCAAGGATCGGCGCTTCAGGATACAGCCTGAAACCGCTTGGGGAAGACGGGTGGCGGTACATTGTGTCGATCTCTGCGCGCGCGAATTTGAGAGATTATCGCGATATTCCGGGTCCGGTCCGTTATGCGTTGCCGGCGATCTGGCAGGGCGAAAAAGTGGTCGAAGTGCCGCACCTGGGTTATTTTTTCGGCCAAGCTGTTGAAAAAATTACAAAAACTGCGGAATTCCGGTCGCGGCAACTTATCGCGGGGCACACCTTTTGGGTTGTTTAACGGTTCCGGCGCATTATTTGATACGTAGGCGATCTATGATAAGCATACGGGTACAGTACAACGTCGATCAGTAGGTCGGTAATTCAGCGGTATGGCGATGCACCCCGGTCAAATCCGGCCGGGTAGGATGCAGCCGGGTACCATGCCGCTTTTCGGGAAGCAGGGTCATTGAATAATTTCGGTAAAAATCTCGCCCTTTGGGTAATCATCGGCTTGTTGCTGGTGGCACTGTTTAACCTGTTTCAGCAGCCATCGGGCCGCAGCGGGCAGGCCGGCATTCCGTATTCTACCTTCCTGGCCGAAGTTCAGAGCGGACAGATCAGCGAAGTGACGATCAAAGGTCGCACTATCACCGCGATCCGCAAGGACGGCCGGACGATCTCGACCTATGCGCCGGGCGACCCCAACCTTGTCGACAAGCTCGACAAGAGCGGCGTCGTCATTAACGCGGCGCCGACGGATGACGGCTCCCCGTCGCTGTTGAATATTCTGATTTCCTGGTTCCCGATGCTGCTTCTGATCGGTGTGTGGATTTTCTTCATGCGCCAGATGCAGGGCGGTGGCGGCAAAGCGATGGGCTTTGGAAAATCCAAGGCCCGCCTGCTGACTGAACGCTCCGGCCGTGTAACCTTCGGCGACGTCGCCGGTATTGAGGAAGCAAAGCAGGAACTGGAAGAAGTTGTTGAATTCCTGCGCGATCCGCAGAAATTCCAGCGGCTCGGCGGTAAAATTCCAAAGGGCGTGCTGCTCGTCGGACCTCCCGGCACCGGTAAAACGCTGCTCGCGCGCGCTATCGCGGGCGAAGCGAATGTACCGTTCTTTACAATATCCGGTTCGGACTTTGTCGAGATGTTCGTCGGTGTCGGCGCCAGCCGTGTGCGCGACATGTTCGAACAGGGCAAGAAAAACGCACCCTGCATTATCTTCATCGATGAAATCGATGCGGTTGGTCGTCATCGCGGTGCCGGTCTCGGCGGCGGCAATGACGAACGCGAACAGACCCTCAACCAGTTGCTGGTTGAAATGGACGGCTTCGAAGCGAATGAAGGCGTTATTCTGATCGCCGCAACTAACCGTCCCGATGTTCTCGACCCCGCGCTTCTGCGTCCAGGCCGTTTCGACCGTCAGGTTACGGTGCCGAACCCCGACGTGCTTGGCCGCGAGATGATCCTGAAGGTTCACATGAAAAAGGTGCCGCTGGCGCCCGACGTGGACGCCAAGGTTATTGCCCGCGGGACACCTGGTTTCTCCGGTGCGGATCTCGCCAATCTCGTCAATGAAGCCGCACTGCTGGCGGCGCGCAAGAACAAGCGCCTTGTCACCATGGCCGAGTTCGAAGACGCCAAGGATAAGGTCATGATGGGCGCCGAGCGGCGTTCCATGGTTATGACCGAGGAAGAAAAGGCGCTGACGGCGTATCACGAAGCTGGCCATGCGCTGGTCGCCGTATCGGTGCCGAAGCACGATCCGCTGCACAAGGTGACGATTATTCCCCGTGGCCGCGCACTCGGCGTGACGATGTCGCTGCCGGAACGCGACAAGTACGGGTATTCGAAGCTCGAACTGACGTCCAAGCTTGCCATGATGTTTGGTGGCCGGGTGGCGGAAGAACTGATCTTCGGTGCTGAAAATGTGACCACGGGTGCCGGAAACGATATCCAGCAGGCAACCGGTCTGGCCCGCAGCATGGTCACCGAATACGGTTTTTCGGATAAGCTCGGTCCGCTGCGCTACACCGCGAATGAGGAAGAAGTCTTCCTCGGGCACTCTGTGACCCAGCAGAAGAACATGTCCGATCAGACGGCTGATCTTATCGATTCAGAGGTCCGCCAGCTGATTGAAGATGCCGAAGGAACGGCGCGCAGGGTCCTGACAGAACGCAAGGACGATCTGGAAAAGATTGCCCAGGCACTGCTCGAATATGAAAACCTGTCGGGTGACGATATCAATGCGCTGTTGCGCGGCGAGGAAATCTTCCGGCCTTCACCGGAAGACCCACCGGCAGGGGCAGGCCGAAAGTCTTCAGTGCCGACATCGGGCAAGAAGTCCCGTGATAGCGGCAATGACACCGGCGGCATGGAGCCGGAGCCACAACCCGGCACCTGATCCGTATTTGCCGGTCTATGTGAAAATTACGTTCAGCGACCCCGGCTTTGTCCGGGGTCGTCTGCTTTGAGGGAGGAACGCGGCGTGTTCAATCCGCTTGGGTTACTCACCGGTGATGCGGCATCCCACGGGATTGAGACGGGGACGGCCTTTCCGCTCGCAGGCGGATCTGTGGCATTTTCAATGATTGAGACCCTCACCGCGGGCCCGGGAAGGATCGATAGCGCTTACGCGCCGGCGGCTGACCTGCCCGCTGCCGTGTCGACCCTTGCCGCACCGCGTCCGCCTTTCGCGGGCATAGATATCTCCCGCCCGGTCGTGATGGGTGTGGTCAACGTCACGCCTGACAGTTTTTCGGATGGCGGTGATTTTTTTGATGTGGACCGGGCAATAGATCACGCGCTGAGACTGGCGGATGAAGGGGCGACAATTATCGATATCGGCGGCGAATCCACCCGGCCCGGTGCGGATCCGATGTCCGTTGCCGATGAGATCGACCGGGTGTTGCCGATCGTTGAAGCGGTTCTGGCGCAGGGGGTGACGGTGTCCGTGGACACCCGGCGGAGTGCCGTGATGCGCGCGGTCATAGAGGCCGGTGCACAGATCATCAATGATATCACGGCGCTGACAGACGATCCGGAGGCCCCCGGCGTGGTTGCCGCATCGGACGTGTCTGTGGTGCTGATGCATATGCAGGGCACACCGGAAACAATGCAGCACGCGCCGGTCTACCGGCTTGCATCCCACGACATTTTCAACTGGCTTGCCGCGCGCGTAGATATATGTGTGGCGGCGGGTATTCCGCTTGGCAGAATAGCGGTTGATCCGGGCATCGGGTTTGGCAAAACCGATACCCACAACATGGAAATTCTGCAGCGGGTGGGCGCTTTTCATGGTACCGGCTGCGCGGTTGCTATCGGCGTGTCGCGCAAAAGTTTCATTGGCCGGATTGCGGGAATCGACAATCCAAAGGACCGGCTACCCGGTACTCTCGCGGCGACGATGCTGGCCCTGTCGCGCGGGGTTCAGGTTCACCGGGTACATGATGTGGCAGCGGCGGTGCAGGCAATTGCGATCTGGAATGCGGCAAACGGTGAGAATGAATGACAACGCGTGAACGACGCAGCATTCCTTGCTATAAGGTCAGTGTTTCCGCCAATGAAAATCAGTAAACGCCGACAGGACAGTAAGTGATGGCACGTAAATATTTCGGAACAGATGGTATTCGCGGAACGGCCAATATCGATCCGATGACCGCGGAAACCGCGCTTAAGGTCGGGATGGCGGCCGGGCGGATTTTTACCCGGGGCGCTCATCGTCATACCGTGGTGATCGGCAAGGACACGCGGCTGTCCGGCTATATGCTCGAACCCGCGATGGCAGCCGGCTTCATCGCCATGGGCATGGATGTGATTTTTGCCGGGCCGATGCCGACGCCGGCGGTTGCCATGCTGACCCGCTCGCTGCGAGCCGATCTCGGTGTGATGATTTCGGCGTCGCATAACCCGTTCCATGATAACGGCATCAAGCTGTTCGGACCGGATGGTTACAAGCTGTCCGATGAAACCGAAGAACAGATCGAAAGCATGATCGAAGCGGAAATGCAGTCGGCGCTGGCAGATTCCGACAAGCTGGGCCGGGCCAAGCGGCTGGATGATGCCGAGGGCCGTTATATTGAATTCGTGAAGAACACCTTTCCCCGCGGGCTCCGTCTCGACGGGCTGAAGATCGTCGTCGATTGCGCCAATGGGGCGGCTTACAAGGTGGCGCCTGCCGCTCTGTGGGAACTGGGCGCCGATGTCGTTACTTACGGGGTTGAGCCCGATGGTTTCAATATCAATAAATACTGCGGCAGCACCGACACGCGCACGATGTGCCGGATGGTGCGTGAGCATGGCGCCGATATCGGTATCGCCCTCGACGGCGACGCCGACCGAGTCCTGGTCGCCGATGAGACCGGCAAGCTGATCGATGGTGATCAGCTGATGGCGACGGTTGCGGAATCCTGGCACCGCGATGGCAGGCTTACCGGCGGTGGCGTTGTGGCGACGGTAATGTCGAACCTCGGCCTGGAGCACTACGTGCAGGGACTGGGGCTCGACCTGGTGCGCACGCAGGTTGGTGACCGTTACGTCGTCGAACACATGCGGGCCAATGGATTCAACGTCGGCGGTGAACAATCCGGCCATATCGTGCTGAGCGAATACACCACGACCGGTGACGGCCTGATCGCCGGGCTCGAGGTATTGTCGGCCATGGTTCAGACCGGCAGGCCGTTAAGCGAGGTCGGCCGGCGGTTCGATCCGCTGCCCCAGATTCTTGAAAATGTTCGCTTCACGGGCACCCCGCCGCTGGAAGAGGCCTCCGTTATCAAGGCCGTACAGGCTGGCGAGGCACGTCTCGGCAATACGGGGCGGATATTGATGCGCAAGTCGGGAACCGAACCGCTGATCCGCGTCATGGCTGAAGGCGAGGATGCCGACCTCGTCCAGGGTGTGGTGTCCGATATCGTCACCGCGATTGAGCACGTATCGGCGGGCTGAGAAATCTGATGAACGGGCGTGTCCTTATTATTGCCGGTTCGGACTCCGGCGGCGGTGCCGGTGTCCAGGCCGATATCAAATCTGTGACTGCGCTTGGCGGTTTTGCAGCGACCGCGATCACCGCACTGACGGCGCAGAATACCGTCGGCGTGCATGATGTGTTTCCGGTCGATGTCGACTTTATCCAGAAACAGATGCGGGTGGTGCTCGACGATATCGGCGCGGATAGCCTCAAGACCGGCATGCTGCACAGTTCCGATGTGATCGAAGCGGTATGCGCCGTGATCGAGACCGAAGCTGCGGGCATTCCGCTGGTGGTAGACCCGGTGATGGTCGCCAAGGGCGGGGCATCTCTGCTCGATACAGATTCCGTAACCACGCTGCGTGACCGACTGTTGCCGTTGGCGCGGGTGATCACGCCGAATATCCCGGAAGCGGAGGAAATCCTCGGTAAACCGGGGACGATCTCAACCGTCGCCGACATGAAGCAGGCGGCAGAGGCGCTGAAAGCCATGGGACCGGGGGCGGTCCTGGTGAAGGGAGGGCACATGGAAGGCGATGCACTGTCCGACGTGCTGCTCGATGATACCGGCTTTCACGTGTTCGAGACACGGCGGATCGATACCACGCACACCCATGGCACTGGCTGTACGCTTGCGTCCTCCATAGCGACCGGCATTGCTCAGGGAATGGGCCTGCCGGAAGCCGTCGCCC
>CAJQLI010000301.1 GCA_905479125.1 uncultured Alphaproteobacteria bacterium
CGCGCACCGACCGCCAGGTAAAGGTGACCCTGCCGGGGCCGATGACCGTGGCCGACAGCGTCTTTGACGAGGTCGGTGGCCGCTCCGATGCCGATTTTGCCGCCGCCTATGCCGACCTCCTGAACAAGGAGGCCCGCGCATTGTCCGAGGCCGGGGCCGACGTGATCCAGATCGATGAGCCCTGCTTCAATATCTATACCGACGAGGTAAAGGACTGGGGGCTGGAAATCCTGGAACGGGCATTCGACGGTGTTACCGCCAAGCGCGCCGTGCATATCTGCTACGGATACGGCACCGAGGTCGTTCTGAACTGGAAAAAAGCCAATGACGACTGGAGCCACTATAACGCCACCCTGCCGCTGATCGCCGATAGTTCGATCGACCAGATTTCCATCGAATGCGCGGCCTCAGGCGTCGATCTCAGCGTGCTCGACTGTCTTGCCGGCAAGGATGTGATGGTGGGCGTAATCGATGTCGGCACCGAGGAAGTGGAATCGGCGCAGGTCGTCGCCGACCGTATCCGTCATGCGATGCAACACGTTTCCGCCGAGCACCTGATTGCGTGCACCGATTGCGGGATGGTGCCGCGCAGCCGGCGGGCGGCCGAGGGCAAGATGAATGCGCTTGCCGCCGGGGCGGCGCTGGTAAACCGGGAACTCGGCGCCTGACGGTGCCGAATTCCCGGATGATCCGATAGGAATCTGTGGGTTAGACCCGCAGCCTGCCCTCAGACTTCTTTCAGCAAGCTGAAGGTACGCTCCCAGGACAGCTCTGCCGCCGCCTGGTTGTAGGCCTCTCCATGACCGGGGAGCATGTAGCCGTGTTCGACTCCTCCCGGATACAGGAACACTTCCGCGTCGTCGCGCGCTGTGAAAGTCTGTTTGACTTCGTCGATGACGGGCATTGGCGCCGCCCGGTCGTTGTCGCCCCAGTGGAAGCTGAGCGGACAGCTTACATCCGGCATGGCGTCGAGGTACTTGTCCATGAAGGAGCCGTGATAGGAGAAGCCCGCCTGGATGCCGCATTTGGCGGCGGCGACAAGGGCGAACGGCCCGCCGTAGCAGAAACCCATGACAGCAACTTTGCCATTGCAGTCGTCCCGCGCGCGGAGATCATTGATCACGTCGGTTACATCGCCGAATGCCTGTTCGAACGGGGTCCGTCCCATGCGGGCGAATGCACGGGCGCGGCCCTCTTCGTCGTGGCCGATGATCCCGGAATCCTCGTCGCGCCAGAACGGATCGGGAATGATCGCGATATAGCCTTCGCCTGCGAGCCGTTCGGCAACCATGGCCATGTCGTCATTGACGCCGAAAATCGACGGAACCGCCACGACGGCGGTCGCGGGCCCGCCGCTGGGGAATGCCGCCATGCAGGGGATGTTGCCGCCGCCCGAGGCGGTGATATTGATCTCGGTTACAGCCATGGTTTCTGCCTTTCTTGATTATTGGTGCACGCGCAAATTTCTGCCCGGCCATCTGCCGGCCGGCGCCTTTTCTTACTTGATGTGATGTGTGGTTGCAAAGCTGCCACAGGCTGCTCAGCTCAAGCTGATGCGCCGGTGTCCGCGCTCGGGGTGGCGGCGGTTCGCCGGGCATGCAGGGTTTGGGCCGCACACAAAAACGGCGCCCCCATGACAGGGGCGCCGTCTTTGTTTCGGGGTGAGGCCGAATTTACATGCTCAACGGCGTGAAGCTCTGCGCCGATTCGGCTGTTTTCTTGCGGTCCATGTCGGGCAGCGGGATCAGGCCCTTGTCGGCGAGATATCCGTCCGGTCCCCAGGCTTTCTCAGCCGTGAACTCGGACACGTATTCCCTGATGCCCGGAACGACACCGACATGGGCGTTCTTTACGTAGAAGAACATGGAGCGTGATACCGGGTACTTGCCGTCGGCAATGGAGTCGAATTCCGGTGCAGTCCCGTTGATGCTGCTGCCCTGGACCTTGTCGGCGTTCGAATCCAGGAACGAAAAGCCGAAGATGCCGAACGCGTTCGGATTGGCGACCAGTTTCTGAATGATCAGGACATCGTTTTCGCCCGCTTCGACGAAGCCGCCGTCTTCACGGATGCCGTGGCAGATGGCCTTGTACTTGTTCTTTTCGGACTTGCGGATGCTCTTGATTGCGGAGAACTGCTTGCAGCCGCCTTCCATGGCAAGCTCGACAAAGGCATCGCGGGTGCCGGATGTCGGCGGCGGGCCGAGAACTTCGATCTTTTTCTTCGGCAGGGACGGGTCGATGTCGCTCCACATTTTATAGGGGTTGGCCTGTAGCTTGGATCCGTCAGCATTGGCCGGCACGCTTTTGGCAAGGGCCAGGAAAAGCTGCTTGAGGGTGATCTTCATCTGGTCGGCGGATTTGGCGTTGGCGAGCACGATACCGTCAAAGCCGATCTTGACCTCGGTGATCTTGCTGACGCCGTTCTTGGCGCAGAGATCGACTTCGGATTGCTTGATCCGGCGCGAAGCATTCGTGATATCGGGATACTGAACGCCGACGCCGGAGCAGAACAGTTTCAGTCCGCCGCCGGAGCCTGTGCTTTCGACAACCGGGGTCTTGAAGTCGCTGGTTTTACCGAACTGTTCGGCGACCGTGGTCGAGAACGGGAAAACCGTGGATGATCCGACGATGCGGATCTGGTCGCGCGCCTGAGCGCTGGTGGCAAGTGCCACGGTCGCTGCCGCTGCAATCGCAATAATGCGGGTGGTATTCATTTTGCCTCCAAAGGAGAATTCCAGTTTACGCGGAAGGCGGAACATCCAGTTTCACGCCGATCCGGCCGACGCCAATCGCCGACATGTGGAAACTAGGCGAAATGTGCGATGGTAATGTGACGCTTAAATGACAGTTTTGTGACGCGGCTTTTCGTTCCGGCCAAGGCGCACACGCCGTCCCTGGCAAGGGTTGGCGATAGTGATTGTGATTTTGGGAAAAAATGGTGCCGCCTGGGTGACTTGAACACCCGACCCCCGCATTACGAATGCGATGCTCTACCAGCTGAGCTAAGGCGGCCCCTGCAATACGACTTGTCGATTGCAGTCGGAGAAATAACGCCTAATGCCCGGTCAGACAAGAGGATAACCGTTCGGGCTGTTTCAGGGCCGTGGGGGCTTGATATCGCCGTCTGCATCTCCCGGTGCTGCGGGCTTATCTGACGGTTCACCGTCGGGTGCCTCGCCGATGATTTCGTTTTCCAGCAACAGGGTATCGTCATCCCCGTCGAGGACGATACCGCCGCCCGCATGGGCCAGATGCAGACCATGTGCGGGCGCGCGGGCGGGGGGTTCCCAGTCAAGCGTGCCGAGCGACTGACAATTGCCACAGACGGGTGTCCAGTCACCCCAGGCCGCGCCGCAGTCGGCGCAGATCCATGCGGCATCCGGCGGCGCATCCGAGGCGCGCAGCAGCCACGTTCGGACCGCATCCGGGTTGTCGCCGGCCCGGTCTTCGAGATCGGCCATCATCCGGCAGACCCGGGCCGGTGGGTCATCACCGGCGGCTTTTTCCAGGTGGTTTCGGGCTTCACCCCATAATTCCGCCGCCAGAGCAGCCTCGGCGAGGGCGATATGGCTTTCCCGGTGGTCGGTATTGAAGGACAGCAGGCGTTCGAAGCGTTTGACGCGCTTCAAGGAATCGCCGTTCGCCTTTTCCATGTCGCCATACAGGCGGGCAAGATCCGGATGGGGCATGCGGCCCCAGGCATCCTGGATCATCCGCGTTGCGGGACGGGTCTTGCCAGCGCTCACCAACAGCTCTGCGGTTCGCAGGACCGCCGGCAGGAACGCGGGCGCAAGGGTATTGGCGCGCCGGGCGAATTTAAGCGCTTCATCCACATCGCCGCCGGCCTCTGCTTCGCTGCTACAGCCCAGCAGAACGGCCGCCCGTCGGTCGCGGGCCGCGTCGGCCGTAACGGCACGCCGTTTGACCGCTTCTTCCAGGGTCGACAGGGCTGCGCGCCAGCGGCCCTCGGCAACCTGCAGGTCGAACA
This sequence comes from uncultured Alphaproteobacteria bacterium, assembly GCA_905479125.1. GTDB lineage: Bacteria > Pseudomonadota > Alphaproteobacteria > MPNO01 > UBA830 > CAXBCP01. The sequence continues at coordinate 3,989 of CAJQLI010000301.1, forward strand.
TGGTGTTCAGGACCCAGGGCGTTTTCGGCTGCAGCCGATAGGCCTTTTCCGCGTATTCCAGCGCGCCGCGACGGTCGTTATTCTTCTGCGCCTGGATCAGTAATCCGCGGACACCGAGAAACGCGGTTTCGGGCCGTTCCAGCATGGCGTTGAAATAGCGGCTGGCGGCATCTTCGTCGCCGTTGAGTTGGGCGGCCTGTGCCGATAGCAGCATTGTCAGGGGTGGCTCGCTCAGCAGTACATCTGCGCGTCGTGCCTGGCGGTTGGCTTCGTCCGGGTCACCGGCGGCGACGGCCACCATGCCCTGGGTCAGGGCGCGGTAGCCGCGTTCGCGGCGGGAGGTCCGCAGGCTCTCGCGAATGCGCCCCGGTGCACGCCGGATCACGCGCAAAAAGCCGATCACGATTAACGCGGCGGCCAATATGATCGCCGTGGCAAGCACAAAACGGCCGACCGACATTTCGATCAGCCAGCCCTGCCATTCGATCGACACGTTGCCCGGTCGGTCGCTGAACCAGATCGCGGCGGCGACGACGACCGCCAGCGCAACGATGATCGTAATCGTAAACCGGATCATGACGGGTCTCCCGCTGTGACGCCGGTCAGCG
>CAJQLI010000302.1 GCA_905479125.1 uncultured Alphaproteobacteria bacterium
GCGGCGCGGACATGGTCTTCCTCGCCGGTGGAGACCCCGCCTGATGTCATGATCAGGTCGTGTTCGCCCGCCGCGGCCGATAACGTGTCGCGGATGACGTCGTAGGAATCCGGCAGAATGCCGAGGTCGTCCACAATACAGCCCAGCCGGTCGAGCGCGGCGGCAACGGAATAGCGGTTGGCGTCATAAATACAGCCGGGTGGTAATTCGTCGCCCGCATCGCGAACTTCGTCGCCTGTCGAAAACAGGGCAACGCGCACGGGCTTGTATACCGGCAGTGTCTCGATGCCGATCGAGGCGGCAAGGCCGATCTCCTGCGGGCGGAGTTTCGTGCCGGACCTCAGAATAACGTCACCGGCCGCGATATCTTCGCCGGCAAAGCGCCGGTTCGCGCCCTGTTTGATGCCGGGCGGAATGATGACATGACCATCTTCCTCGCGGCAGTCTTCCTGCATCAGTACCGTGTCGCCATCTGCCGGCATGGCGGCGCCGGTAAATATGCGGATGGCCTCGCCCGGACCGACAGGGCGCTCCGCCATGTCACCCGCGGCGATCCGCCCGCTGAGCGCAAGCCGTGTTTCAGCACCGACCGACAGGTCTTCGAACCGGACTGCGTAGCCGTCAACCGCTGCGTTATCATGTGGCGGTACCGCGCGGGCCGAGGTGATATCTTCCGCCAGTATCCGCCCGGCAGCGTCGCGCAGTGTGGATATCTCGGTATCGACAACGATTTCCAGCCGGTCGGTCAGCAGGGCCAGTGCTTCATCGGTACGCATCAGTTCGCCGCCAAAGGCAAAGCAGTCATCGGAAAGCTGGGCCATGTCAGACCGCTTCTTCCATTCGGCTGGCAAGGCCGCAATGGCCAATGACGAAATCCGCAATTGCCGCGGTGTCGTTAAGGTCGAGCACGGTGATGTCCCGCACCGGCATCCCTTCCGCCAGGGGGGCGTCGGCCGCAACGGCGACGATAGATCTGTTTGTTGTGCAGATCAGGTCACTGCCGGTCGCCGGTCGATGGACCTCTATTTTCGTATGTGCCTCGTTCTTGAAACCTTCGACGAGAACAATGTCTACGGGAGAGAGACGGACGAGAAGGTCTTCGAGCGCAGGCTCCGCCTCGTCGCGGTTTTCATGCATGATCGCCCAGCGCTTCGCTGATGAGACGACGACTTCGGCGGCCCCGGCGGCGCGGTGTTCGAATGAATCCTTGCCCGGTGTGTCGATATCGAACGCATGGTGGGCATGTTTCACGGTCGCGACCTTGAAGCCGCGTGCTGCGAGTTCGGGAATGAGCCGTACAATCAGCGCGGTTTTCCCACTGCCGCTCCACCCCGTGACACCGATGACGGCGGGAGATGTCATGAATCTGCCGCCGATGGCGGGTCCATATGGCGCAGGCCTGCCCGCAGGTAATCATAGCCGGTTATGATCGTGATGACCGCGGCGATCCAAAGACCGGCCTCCCCGATGAGGCGCACGGGTACGGATTCGGGGATGGCCGGATGTGCTGCGTTACCGACGATCAGAATGCCGATGGCGATCATCTGGATCGTGGTCTTCCATTTTGCCAGCCTGCTGACGGGCAGGCCGATGGACAGCCCGGCGAGATATTCGCGCAGACCCGACACCATGATTTCGCGGCACAGGATGATGACGGCCGGGATGATTGCGAGCTCTGCGATCTGGCCGAAACCGACCATCATGAGCAGGGCGGACGCGATCAGCAGCTTGTCGGCGACCGGATCGAGGAATTTGCCGAATGCCGAGAGCTGGCCCCGGGCACGGGCGATATAGCCGTCGAAAAAATCTGTAATCGCGGCCAGTGCGAACACGCCGCAGGCGATCCATTGTCCCGTCGTCGTTTCAAGAAAGAACAGTGCGACGAATAGCGGGATCACCGCGACGCGCGACAGTGTCAGAACATTGGGTAGTGTCAGATGCATATCGCTCCGTTTCGGTCAGATATTCTTCGCCGGTACCGGGTTTCGGCAAGTCTGATCCCGGTCGGATACAGTCTACTCTTCGGCGTGAAAGTGATCATAAATTCTTTTCGCGACTGTTTTGCTTATCCCGTCGACCGTTTCAAGGTCGGCGAGCCCTGCACGTCCGATACTGATGGCAGACCCGAAATGGTTCAGAAGGGCGCGTTTGCGTTTTGCACCGATACCGGGCACCTCGTCGATCACCGACTTGCTGATCTGGCTTGATCGCCGGTTGCGGTGACTGCCGATTGCGAAACGGTGCGCCTCGTCGCGCAGCCGCTGCATGAAATACAGAACCGGGTCCTGTAACGGCAGCGAAAACGGCGCGCGTCCCGGCACATGGAACCGTTCGCGCCCTGCATTGCGGTCCGGCCCCTTGGCGATGGCTACAAGCGGCTGGTCAGCGATCCCAAGTTCGTCCAGCACTTCCATTACCACCGATAGCTGTCCGGGCCCGCCGTCGATGAGCACGAGATCCGGCCATGTGCCTTTTTCGCGATCGGGGTCTTCCTTCAGCGCGCGGGCGAAACGCCGGGTCAGGACTTCGCGCATCATCGCGTAATCGTCGCCCGGTTCGATATCGGGATTCTTGATGTTGAATTTCCGGTAAGCACTTTTTTCGAACCCGTCTTCGCCCGAGACGATCATGGCGCCGAGTGCATTGGTGCCGGAAATATGGCTGTTATCATATACTTCGATCCGCTTCGGCGGCGTGTCGAGGTCGAACAGGCCCGCGACCCCATCGAGCAGTTTGCGCTGGGTCGCGCTTTCCGACAACCGCCGCGCCAGTGCGTCAGCGGCGTTCAGCGATGCATTGTCGATCAGGCTTTTGCGGGCACCGCGCTGGGGCTTCGAGATTTCAACCTTGCGGTCTGCGCGGATAGACAGAGCCTGGCGGACAAGTTCCTGATTGGGCAGGGCGTGGCTTACCAGCATTAATTTCGGTGGTTTCTTGTCCGAATAGAACTGGCCGATGAATGCTTCGAGAACCTCGTCGACCGGGATCGACCGGGCGTGGTTGGGGAAAAACGTCCGTGTGCCGTAATTCTGTCCGGCGCGATAAAAGAAAACCTGAACGCAGGTTGCGCCGCCATCCTGATGGGCGGCGATGATATCGGCTTCGCCGATGCTGCCGACATGGATATCCTGATGCGCCTGAATCTGGGTCAGGGCGCGGATCCGGTCGCGATGGATCGCCGCCGATTCATAGTCGAGCGCATCGCTGGCTTCTTCCATCTTGCGCGACATCGATTCCTGTACGTCGCGGCTGCGCCCCCGCATGAAGGCCTTTGCCTGGCCGACGATCTCGGCATAGTCGTCCTTCGAGATCAGGCCTACGCAGGGCGCCGTACAGCGCTTGATCTGATATTGCAGGCAGGGACGTGTGCGACCGTTGAATACGCTGTCCGAACAGCTTCGCAACGGAAATACCTTTTGGAGTGTATTCAGGGTCCGGTTGACGGCACCGGCCGAGGCAAACGGGCCGAAATATTCGCCGCCCTTGTTGCGTGCACCACGATGCTTGATGAGCTGAACCCAGTCCGTGTCGGTACGCAGCAGGATGTAGGGATATGATTTGTCGTCGCGCAGCAGGATATTGTAACGCGGCTTCAGCTGCTTGATCAGGTTGCTTTCGAGCAGCAGCGCTTCGACTTCGGTATGGGTGCTGACGATCTCCAGGTCGATGGTCTGGGCGACCATCAGGCGGATACGTTCGGGTTGGCCGTGCCCGCGGGCATAGGATGTCACCCGGTTGCGCAGGTTTTTTGCCTTGCCCACGTATAGCGGTTTCCCCGCCGCGTCGGTCATCCGATAGACGCCGGGTCCGGTCGGCAGAGTCTTGAGGCGCGACGCGATAAACGCCGCACCTTTCAGTGCTTCGCCATTGGCAGTCGGAGCGTTCTTTATGTCGTCGGCCATTTCAGATGCATCTTTGTCCAGACCCGCTAAGGATATTACGGCAGGGTCGGGCCGATTATTCACGGTATCGATTCGAAAGCGTGGCTTATCCACCGATTCTGTGGATAAGCCTGTCTATAACGCCAACATATTCAGACCCAACCAGATTGACAAACCTTGCCATGTCACTCATAGCGGAGATGGTCATTATATCATAAGTATCTGTAAAATAAGAGAAATTAGTATTTCTAATAGTAAATAATATTAACGAAAGGTTAATTATTTGTTATTGAAATATGAAGGCCAGTGATCACGTCCGCATGTGCACAACCATGTCGGTTTCGACAGGGGTTTTCAGGCTGTGCCGCATTCCTTTAGTGGGCAGTCTACTGAATAGGAAGTCAGTTTGACCGTTCTATTTCAACACCGACGCTGGCGGCGTCTGCGAATACATCGAGTTTCTCTACTCGGACTTTGGCAAGCTTCACGTCCGGCTCGGCAAGACACATCTCTGCAATCAGTTCCGCCAGGGTCTCGACCAGGTTTACGTGTCCAGCCGTTGCCAGGTTTCGCACTTTGATGATCACTTCTTCGTAGCACAGCACGTTGGACAGCTTGTCGTCGATCGGTGCCGGTGTTTCGAACACGGTCAGGTCGAGGTTGATCCGGACCCGCTGAGCGCCGTCGCGTTCATGGCGATAGACCCCGATCAGGCATTCCAGGACGAGATCATTGATGAACACGCGGCGGGTCGGGCGTATCGATTCCGACGCGTTCGGGGCATGCAGCGTATCCACGGGGCGGGTTTTCACGGGTTCTGCCGTCATGTCGTCGCCTTTTCGTCTGTTTGGGCCGGGGAGTATACCGACCGGATTGCGATCATTCGGTTACCGGCGGCGCGCCGGGTTCCGGAAATTCCCAGCCAAGGTGTTGCCCGCCGTCGAGGGCGATAATCTGGCCGGTCAATGAAGATGCGGAGAGAATATAGCGGACACCGTCGGCGATTTCGCCAGCGCCTGCACCATGCCCGAGCGGCACACGGGCGGCTTGCATATCGAACTGTTCCTGGGTCTGGCGCGGGCTCGGCAGGGTCGGGCCGGGCCCGATGGCGTTTACGCGGATGCGTGGTGCGAGTGCGAGCGCCAGGTTCTGCGTCATTGCCCACATACCGGCCTTGCTGATCGTATAGGACAGGAAGCCCGGCGGGATATTGATGACCCGCTGATCCGCGATATTGACGATATTCCCGGTTTCCCCGTCCGGCAGACCATTTGCCATGGACTGGGCCAGCTTGATCGGTGCCCAAAGGTTGACGTTCATGTGCGTGTCCCAGGAATCGCGGGAAAGCGCCTCTAGGCTGTCATGTTCGAAGACGGACGCGTTATTTACCAGACAGGTGACCGGGCCGGCTGCAGAGACCGCCTCATCCATCAGACGGTCGATATCGGCGTCGTTGTCCAGGTCGGCGGCAACCACATAGGCACGTTTTCCGGCGTCGGTGAGGCTACGGCACAGCGCGTCTGCATCCGCGGCAGAACGGCGGTGATGAATCCCGACGGTCCAGCCATCTTCGGCAAGCGCAATCGCGATTTCACGCCCGATGCGCTTTGCGGCGCCGGTTACCAGCGCGTGCCCTTTGGATTTTTCAGTCATATCGTGAAGATGCGGTATGTCGGCTGTCGGTTCAAGGGATTGCGGGCGGGATTCGCGATTCCGTCATACCCGGGCGCAAGTCCGGTGCGTCAGCTGGGCATACCGCTCATGCCAACGAACTGGCTGGCGATGAACGACACGTACAGGATGAGCAGGACGATCCCTTCCGGTCGGCTGATCCGACGGCCTGTCAGCATGAAGGGAATGATAATCGCGGTTGCTGCCAACAGGATCCAGAGGTCGAAGCTGACGATCTTGTCGGAAAACGGCAGCGGTGCGAACAGGGCGGTGACGCCGGTGATGCCGAAAAGATTGAACAGGTTGCTGCCCAGGACGTTGCCGACACAGACATCGGAATGCCCGCGATAGGCGGCGACGATCGACGTCGCAAGCTCGGGCAGGGATGTACCGATGGCCACCACTGTCAGGCCGATTACTTCCTCGGGTACCCCGAATTCCGTCGCCAGTGTGGTTGCCCCGGTGACAAGCCATTCGGCACCCACAACGACCGCGAACAGGCCGACGATGATGATGCCGGCAATGCTGACCGTGCGCAGCGGGATCTCGCCCATCTCGGCGGCCTCGTCGCGGTGCATTTCAGCGGCCTCGTCGTTGCTCTTGTTGTCGTGCCAGACGGTAAACCCGATATAGCTCATCAGAGCGATCAGCATCAGTACACCCTGCCAGAAGACGATCTGGCCGGACATGCCGAGCCCAACATAGACAAGCGTTGCGGCGGACATGCCGAGAAGGTCGCGCTTGACGGCCCCCGGGTGCACCGCAATCGGGGCGATTACGGCGGCGACGCCCAGAATAAGCAGGATGTTGGCGATATTGCTGCCGACCACGTTGCCGACGGCAAGGCCCGGTGATCCGACGAGGGCGGCGTTCACACTGACGACCATCTCCGGCAGGGAAGTGCCGAAACCGACAATCGTCAGCCCAACGATCAGGGGCGATACGCCCAGCCGCTGTGCCAGTGCCACTGATCCGCGTACGACGGATTCGCCGCCAAACAGCAGCAGAGCAAAACCGGCAATGATCAGGAAATATGTCATTCAGCTTGATAAAAAGCGCAGGTAGTTCAAAGGACAACGGGCAATCGTGACGGGTTCGTAACACGCTGTCGCACAGATCATCAATCTCTGCCATCTGTGCGGCGATAACGAATGCTGAGTGTATATGGTACTTACATGGTTAATTTTCCATAGAACTCGTAATTTTCCGTTATGTTCAGCAATATTCCCCTGTCGATCCGACTGACCGCCCATGCATGATGCCTCCTTCCTGAGCGAAACGCTCATTTTCCTGATCGCGGCTGTGGTGGTAGCGCCTGTTTTCCAGCGCCTGAGATCCAGCCTGGTGCTCGGCTACCTCGTGGCTGGTGTGATTATCGGCCCCGGCGTGCTCAGCCTGATTTCAGGCTCCAAGCAGGTCCATAATATCGCCGAGCTCGGCGTCGTGTTCCTGCTCTTCACCATCGGCCTCGAACTGAGCGTCGATCGGCTCAAAGTGATCCGCAATCAGATTTTCGGTGTCGGCACCGCGCAGGTGGTCGTCACGTCTGTGATTATCGCGTTGATTGCCTGGTCGGTCGGGTTCACGCCTCAGACCGCGGTCATTATCGGCGGCGGGCTTGCGTTGTCATCAACCGCCGTCGTCCTGCAATTATTGTCGGAACGCGGAGAGCTGGCCTCACGCCGTGGCCGCCTGACCTTCGCCATCCTTCTGCTGCAGGACCTCGCCGTGGTCCCGCTGCTTGCCCTTGTGCCTGCCTTTGCCGGGGAAGGGGACGACACGATCACGGCGCTGCTGTGGACCCTTGGCAAGGCGCTGTTGTTGCTGGCAGGGGTTGCTGTGTTCGGCCGGTTTGTCGTGCGCCCGTTATTCCGGGCCGTGGCCGTCGGGCGGTCGTCGGAGCTGTTCGCCGCCGTGACGCTTGCGGTGCTGCTGGGGATGGCCTGGCTGACGGGCACGTTCGGCCTGTCGCTTGCGATCGGTGGATTCCTGGCCGGGCTCCTCCTGGCCGAGACCGAGTACCGCCACCAGGTCGCGGCTGATATCCAGCCGTTCCGCGGGTTGCTGCTTGGCCTGTTCTTCATGACAGTCGGCATCAGCCTCGATCTCGGTATTATTTTCGAGAATACCCTGCTGGTGCTAGGCCTGCTGGTCGGACTGATCGTCCTCAAGACCCTGATCACCATGGTTCTGTGCCGGATCAGCGGTGTCTCCACCGCGGTCAGCCTGAACACGGCGCTGGTCCTTGGGCAGGCGGGTGAATTCGGCTTTGTGCTGTTTGCGCTTGCCGGCGGTTTCGGTCTGCTGGAGGCGCGCGAAGCAACGATATTGTCTGCCGTTATCGCGCTGAGCATGGCGCTGACCCCCGGCCTCGCCTTTCTCGGCAACCGCCTTCACAAACGCCTGGAAGCGAATCTTGCCGAGAAAAAGGAAGACATGCGCTCCGAGAGCGCTGATCTGAAGGATCATGTCATCATCGCCGGTTTCGGGCGGGTTGGGCAGTCAGTGGTCAAAACCCTGTCCGCCGCCGGTATTCCTTATGTGGCGGTTGAATTCGAACCGACCCGTGTGGCCGAAGCGCGGGCACAGGGCCTGTCGGTCTATTATGGCGATGCCAGCCGGGTCGAAGTGCTTGAAGCACTGGGCGCAGACCGCGCCCGCGCCGCCGTGATCATCCTCGATAATGCGACCGCGGCCGAGCGCGTGGTCAACCTGTTGCACCGAAGATTCCCGAACCTGAATATCTATGTCCGCGCCCGCGATAACGCCCATAAACGCCGCCTGACCGCCGCCGGCGCCAGCGGGATCGTGCAGGAAACCTATGAGCTCAGCCTGCATCTCGGCGAAACGGTGTTGCGTGGCTACGGCACGCCGGATGAGCAGATTCAGGAAATTATCCGCGACCACCGTGCCGATGATTACGCCTTGTTGTCGGATGTGATTTTGCCGGTGACGGTAGAGAAGGACGGCACGGAGAAAACGTAGGAGCCAAAACCCTTATTCCCCCGGGCCTGTCCCGGGGGTCCATGTTTGCAGGCGACGGGTGGTTGATCAGAAGCGCCTAACGCTTCCGCGCCTTTCCGGTCTTGTCTGATTTCCCCGGTTTCCGGTTGCGCCCGGTGCGCTTCGCGGAATCGATGCGGGCCTGGAGGCGGCGCGGGCCCGAGGGCACGCCGATTTCCATGTTTTCGAGGCGGTGCAGCTCGTCACGCAGACGGGCGGCTTCCTCGAATTCGAGATTGGCGGCGGCGTCGCGCATGCGCTGGTCGAGGTCTTTGAGATAGGCTTTCAGGTTGTGGCCGACCAGGTGCGGGTTGTCCTCGTCGCCGGTCTCGACGGTGAACGAATCCTGTGAATAGACGCTTTCGAGGATGTCGCCTATGTCTTTGCGCACGCTTTCGGGCGTGATGCCGTTGGCGGCGTTGAAGGCCTGTTGTTTTTCGCGTCGCCGGTTGGTTTCGTCCAGCGCGTATTGCAGCGAATCCGTCATCTTGTCGGCATACAGGATCACGCGGCCGTCGAGGTTACGGGCCGCACGCCCGATGGTCTGCACCAGCGATGTCTTCGAGCGCAGGAAGCCTTCCTTGTCGGCATCGAGGATGGCGACCAGCGCGCATTCGGGGATATCGAGACCCTCGCGCAGCAGGTTGATGCCGATCAGCACGTCGAAGGCTCCGAGCCGCAGATCTCGGATGATCTCGATACGCTCCAGCGTGTCGATATCCGAATGCAGGTAGCGCACGCGGATGCCGGCTTCCTGCATGTATTCGGTCAGGTCCTCGGCCATGCGCTTGGTCAGCGTGGTGACCAGCACGCGCTGGTTTTTGGCTGCGCATTCGCGGCATTCCTGCAGCAGGTCGTCGACCTGGTTGCCGACGGGCCGGATGACGCAGACCGGATCGATCAGCCCGGTCGGGCGGATGACCTGTTCGACGAACACGCCGCCGGTACGGTCCATTTCCCATGGGCCTGGCGTTGCCGATACATGCACCGTCTGCGGGCGCATGGATTCCCATTCCTCGAATTTGAGCGGGCGGTTATCGACGCAGGACGGCAGGCGGAAGCCGAATTCGGCAAGGGTCGATTTTCGGTTGAAGTCGCCTTTGAACATGCCGCCGATCTGCGGCACCGTCACATGGCTCTCATCGACGATCAGCAGGGCGTCGTCCGGGATATATTCGAACAGGGTCGGTGGCGGCTCACCCGCGCCGCGCCCGGTCAGATAGCGTGAATAGTTCTCGATGCCCGAACAATGGCCGGTGGTTTCCAGCATTTCGATATCGAACATGGCGCGCTGTTCCAGCCGCTGGGCCTCCAGCAGCTTGTTATTGGCCTCGAACCACGCGAGCCGGTCTTTGAGTTCGGCCTTTATCTGGCCGATGGCCTGCTGCACCGTTGGGCGCGGTGTGACGTAATGCGAATTGGCATAGATCGTCACTTCGTCGAGCTTGCCGGTCCGTTCGCCGGTCAGCGGGTCAAATTCGTGGATTTCCTCGATCTCGTCGCCGAAAAACGACAACCGCCAGGCGCGGTCTTCGTAATGGGCGGGGAAAATTTCGACCGAGTCGCCGCGTACCCGGAACGTGCCGCGGATAAAGTTCTGGTCATTGCGGCGATATTGCAGTGCCACGAATTTCTGCAGCAGGTTTGAAATTTCGATCGATTGGCCGGCTTTGAGCGGGACGGTCATCGCCTGATAGGATTCAAGGCTGCCGATGCCGTAAATGCAGGACACGCTGGCGACGAGGATGACGTCGCGGCGTTCCATCAGCGCACGGGTCGCGGCATGGCGCATCCGGTCGATCTGTTCATTGATCGAGGCGTCTTTTTCGATAAACGTGTCCGACCGGGCGACATAGGCTTCCGGCTGGTAGTAATCGTAATAGGACACGAAATATTCCACCGCATTATGCGGAAAGAACGATTTCATCTCGCCGTAAAGCTGGGCCGCGAGGGTCTTGTTCGGCGCCAGGACCAGTGCCGGGCGATTCAGTTCCTGGATGACATGGGCCATCGTAAATGTCTTGCCCGACCCGGTAACGCCGAGCAGCACCTGGTCTTTTTCATGGGCCCGAACCCCTTCGAGCAGTTCCGCGATGGCATGCGGCTGGTCGCCCGCAGGCGTGTAATCCGACACGATCTGGAACGGAATGCTGTCATCCGGTGTCGGCAGGCTCGGGCGGTCGGTGAGGGTGGTGTTCATGCGCCTAATATGGCGTGGTTCGGGGGGGAATTCCAGTTGGTGTTGGCGGTTCCCTGTTTAATGCCGCCGTCTATTGACGAACATCCCTGTCATCCCGGCCCTGTGCCGGGATCCAGTCTTTCTGCGCGGAATGGGTTCGGCGCTTCTGGACCCCGGCACAGGGCCGGGGTGACATTTATTGTGTGGATTAAATACGGTGCGATCAGGTCGGGGCGAATGCTTCAACGTTCCACCGGCACCGCATGCACCAGATAGCGCAGCGGGCCGCCGGGAATCAGCGCGTCGAACGGGTAACATGTCACCAGGACCAGCCCGTCTGCCTCCACCGGGGCAGCCCAGGGCTGGCGGGCATCGGCGATTGACGTGGCGTCGACGCGATAGGCCCGGGTTACGCCGTCGGGACGCTGGAGTTCCACCCGGCTGCCGGGGACAAGCTCCGCCAGCACTTTCAGATGTGTATCGCGGTGTCCGCCGATCATGCTGAGACCGGTCCGTCCGGGCGCGGCAGTACCGGATACGTGGCCGGGTCCGAAAGCCAGCGCCTGACCGCTGGCCCCGGCAAGCACGATCAGGTCGGCACCGACGCCGGGGAGTTTGAGCCGGGCGACCGGCCAGGTATCGGCCCAGGGCCACGGTTTTGCCCGGTCTTCGCCTGCCAGCGTGCGGTCCCAGGCGCGGTGTAGCATCACCTGTGCGACGGCGGCCTTTGCGGGAATGAACACAGCACTGGCGAGCTGCCAGAGCCCCGCGATGGCAAGCAGCGCCCCGGCGGCAGCGAGGGCCTGCCGCCGGGACGGGACGCGCCTCATACGGCGCGCCCGGGCCGGGGGATGGCGACCACCAGCACCAACCCCGCGACAACCAGTAATCCGACGCCGATGGCAAGGTGCAGAAAGAAGGGTGTCGCCCCCTGCGGCAGGATCAAGGACTGGGTCGCAAGATCGAACCGGGCTTTGGAGCCTGTGCGCTGCATAGGCGCCGGCGCGGGCGGGGCCGCCGCCCGTTTGAGCAGGTGCTTGCCCATGGTCGTGTTGAACCTCCAGCCATGGGGCAGGTTCAGCGGCACGTCGCCCGTGGCAAGCGGTGTCCCGGCGGGGCGTACGGCGGTCTGTTCGGTCGCGAGCAGACTGGTGTAGCGGGTGACCAGACTGTGGGTGAGCCCGATTTTTGTGATCCCGGCTTTCACGTCGCCGGGGGGCGCACCGACGCGCAGGCTGTCGGTGAGTGCCGCGACCTTCGCCCGCGCCCAGAGTGTCGAGATGCCTTTTGCGGGGCGGGCGTCATTCAACTTCAGCGATGTCTTCCAGCCGCCCGCGCCGAGCGAGAGCAGGGTGTCTCCGGACTGCGACGCGGCGGGCAGACGGCTTAACAGCACAACGGGTTCACC
>CAJQLI010000303.1 GCA_905479125.1 uncultured Alphaproteobacteria bacterium
TGATTTCCGAAATTTCCTGAACGCGGTTCTGTTCCCGTCCGGCGCCGCTGCCCTGCAGAAGTTGCAGGTAATCGACCACGATCAGGCCAAGCCCGTGCTGGCGTTTCAAACGCCGTGCCCGGGTGCGGAGTGCGGATACCGTCAGGGCAGGGGTGTCATCGATATAAAGCGGCGCTTTTTGCAGACGCTGACTCGTCTGAACCAGGCGATCGAACTCGGTCTGGTTCAGTTCGCCTTTCCTGATTTTGTCCGACGCGATCTGCGCGCCCTCGGCAAGAATACGTGCGGCAAGCTGTTCCGCTGACATTTCGAGCGAAAAGAAGCCAACGACCGGATCGTCCACGGGCTCTTCATTGCCATTTTCGTCAACGATTGTGTCGGTGAGGTTGGCGACGTTAAACGCGATATTGGTCGCAAGCGCGGTTTTGCCCATGGCCGGTCGGCCGGCAAGGATGATCAGATCGGATTTGTGCAGACCGCCGAGCAACAGATCGAGATGTCGGAACTTGGTGGGAACACCGCCCAGTGCGCCGTCGCGGTTGAAGGCGATGGCGGCCATGTCGACCGCATCCTTGATGGATTCAGCGAAACTCTGAAAGCCACCTTCGTAATTGCCGTTGGTCGCAAGGTCGTACAGGTATTGTTCGGCGCCCTCGACCTGGCGCATCGCGCTGTCTTCCGGGTCGTGGGAAAACGCAAGATTGACGACATCGGTTCCAAGCTCGATCAATTGGCGACGGAGGAACAGATCGTAAATCAGTCTGCCATAATCCTCGGCATTGATAATCGCGAATGTCGCACCCGCCAATTCCGCCAGGTATCGGTGACCACCAATACTTTCGAATTCTTCGGTATCAAAGACATGTTTGAGGGTTGTCGGGTTTGCCTGTTGACCGCGTTCGATGAGCTTGCTGCAGGCGTCATAAATCTGTCCATGCAGGGGGTCGTAAAAATGCTCGGGGCGCATAAACTCGGATATCCGCTCATACGCGCGATTGTTCTCGAGAATAGCGCCCAGCAGACCCATCTCCGCCTCGAGGTTATTCGGCGGCTGCCGATAGCCTGGGCCGTCATCGACCTGGCCGTCATGGGGGCCGGGATCCATGTCGAGGATCTCTTCGTCGTGTGGGTGTAGCGTGGTTGCCACGATGCTTTCTCCGATTTTGAAGTATTCGGACCCTAAGCCCGAATCGTCTATCAGGTGAGTCCCTTGAACAGAATTGACGTTTTTTCCGGTGGACGGTTATCGGTAGCGCAGCCTGCCTGTGGAACATGGGGAAAATAAGGCGAAATCTGGGGACAACCTTGGCCCGGTGCTCGCATTTTCGGGCGATTCATGCGGGTGCGGCATGTATTCCCGGATCAATGCTATAAAGGCGATCTGAAAATTTGCATTTGCGCCGGAGGAACACAAAACAATGCAGATATCTGCCTGCATGCCGCTTGCCCGATGCTTTCGGGCGTTGCGCTTTCTCGGTGCCTTTCGCGGATGGGATCGGATCCTGCGCCTTTTCTTTCACCCGGACCGACAGAACAAGGCGCCCCTGAACTTCGACTTCGAGGGTATTCGCTACCCCGGATCAACCGGCTACCTCGTTGACTGGAGCGCATTTTTCAATGGCGCGTATGAAAAACCCTGGCTGGAATACTGCCTTTCTCACCTCGAGAATCCCCGCAACGCGACCGTTCTGGATATCGGCGGCAATATCGGTCATCACGCGCTTTGGTTCGCGGCCCATGGCTGCACTGTAAACACCTTTGAGCCTAACGCTGCGCTGTGGCCGGAAATCGAACGCAAGAGCGCCGTTCCAGGGCTGTCGGGCTCTATAACGCTGCACCGGACGGCGATGGGCGCGGCTGATGAAAAACGTTCATTCATGTTGCCGGCCGGCGTTAATCAGGGGACGGGGTCCTTCGAACAGCAACCCTATAACTGGGGTGGAGAACAGGTCGAGGTCACGATCAGTGCAGCTTCGGATTATCTCGATGCGCAGGGGGTCGTGGGCGCCGACCTGATCAAGATCGATGTCGAAGGTTTTGAGAAAGACGTTATCGGAGGGTTACGGCGTTTTCTTGAGAGATGCCGCCCGGTGTTGTGGATCGAAGTGAGTGCGACCGCGTCCGGAAGGCGGGTGGATATCGATTATCTGCGCGACTGCCTGAACGGCGATTACCGGTTTTTACGGGCCTCCCCGAGATCGCCATTTCTGACCGTTATGGGCTTTGCCGAAACGGACGCAATCCCGGAAGGGCCTCCTGTTGATATCATAGCGCTTCCCGTCTGAACCGATATCGGCAGATAACCGCCCACTTGGATTCTCGTCAGGCCGCTTCGTTTCGGTCTCCATGTTTCGGGGTTTCTTCCCTGACCTGCGCCCGTTCCCAATCGATCATGTAATCGCGTGTGAGCGGCACCGTTTCCAGCGACTTTGAAAGCTGGATCTGGAAGACCATCAGGTTTTCGTATCTGAAGCCCATTTCGCAGATCACGAGATACAGTTCCCACATGCGGCAGAAACGTTCGTCGTAGATGGCTGCGACCTCGTCACGCCGGGCTTCGAAGGCCTCGCGCCAGTGGCGCAGGGTTTCGGCATAGTGAATGCGCAGGATTTCAATATCCGTGCATATCAGGCCTGATCGTTCGATAACCGGGATCACCTCTGACAGGGAAGGGACGTCTGCGCCCGGAAAAATATACTTCCTGATAAAAGGGTTGATCGCCGATGGGGAATCGAGCCGGCCGATGGAGTGAATGACTGCAACACCATCATCGGTCATCAAATCGTTCAGTTTGCTGAAGAATTCCCGGTAATTCTTTTTGCCGACATGTTCAAACATGCCAACAGACACAATCCGGTCGAATTTCTCAGGGAGTTCGCGGTAATCCTGCAGACGAAACCGAACGTGGTCGGCTATGCCTGCTTTCTGCGCCCGTTCATTGGACAGTTTGTGCTGCTCTGTCGACAGCGTAACCCCGGTGACGTCGGCGCCGGAAACATCCGCGATGTACAGGCCCAGGCCACCCCAGCCCGAGCCGATATCGAGAACGTTCAGGTCCTTTCGGTCGAGCAGAAGTTTCGATGCCAGGTGCCGTTTTTTGGCCAGTTGCGCGCTTTCGAGACTTTCTTCCGGATCGGTGAAGTATGCGCAGGAATACTGGCGGTCCCGGTCCAGGAAAAGCGCATAGAGATCGGATGACAGGTCATAGTGATGGGCAACGTTTTTTTGCGCTTTGCCGACCGGGTTATATTGCTTCAGTTTTCTGCTGCCGATACCGATCAAGCGGAGCCACCGGGCCAGCGGGAAGTTCTCGACATGGCAGTAGTTGATGGCGGCGACTTCCATGAAGTCAGATAGGGTTCCGTCTTCGATGACGATGTCGCCATCCATGAAGGCTTCCGCCACCGACAATCCGGGATTAATCAGGAGTGTATAGTTGAGGCTGGCTTTGTTCAGGCGAAGGGTGCACCGGGGGGCGGAACCATCGCCGATGTCCTGTGCTCTTCCTCTATGGTCAACAAGCCGGATCGCCTGAGTACGGAACGCGTATTTCAGCAATGACGTAAACAGCATGTCTCATCCCCCATGCTGATCCACGTCCCTCGCCCCTTCGCTCAGGACGTGCTCGTTATATCTCCAAGGATAAAACAGGATTGCCGGAAATGACAAATACGATTCGTGATTTTCGGATGAAAATATCATTCGGCGGTGGCCAGAAATGTATGCAAACGCATGACGTTCTGGTGGTTGAGCAAAGCTGTAGTTGCGCTGATTGGGACTGAATGTGCTCGCCAGTAAAGCGCTAATTCATGACGGGGATTCGGAGAGATTTATACCGGCGTTGTTAGCCAGGTCGACTATATCAGACCTTGATAAAAGGCCATTAGCTATTGGTTAATATAGAACTCACCAGGATTTACAGGCCTGACAAGGCCCGTGATTGGTAAAATCTTTGCGTAACTACACAGTCCGTCTCAATACTGTGGCGTCAAGCCATGCACATGGCGACTTTCTCGAACAGCCTATTTGAATTCCCTTAACATATTGAAACATATGATAAAAAAATATACGGAGCCTTTTGAAGGGGAAATAGGCGAATTTCTTTCCCCAAACTTATCCACAGGTGGAAAGCTATAAAATTCAAGGCGCTAGCGCGCTTTGTCAATTTCGTCCGTAAATGTCTTCATACCGTTCGATGTCGTCTTCGCCGAGGTAGCTGCCAGACTGGACTTCGATCAGATTAAGCGGAACCTTGCCGGGGTTTACCAGGCGGTGAATACAGAGTGGCGGCAGATAGACGGATTCATTTTCATGCAGAATGAACGTCTCGTCGTCTTTGCTTACTTCAGCGACGCCGTTGACGACGACCCAGTGTTCGGCACGATGATGGTGCCGTTGCAATGAGAGTGATCCACCCGCGTTGACGGTAATACGCTTTACCTGGAACCGGTCGCCATCGTGGACGGTCTGATAGAAGCCCCAGGGCCGGTAAACCCGCGGATGAAGTGATGACTCGTCGCGCTTTTCGGCCTTCAGCTTGTCGATGATGGTTTTGACGTCCTGGGTGCGGCTCAGGGGTAACACAAGCACCGCATCCATAGTTGCGACAACGGTGAGGTCTTCAACACCGAGGACAGTGACCAGCGGGCCGTCGGTGGAGATAAACGAGTTCTTTGTATCGATCGCGAGGGAATCCCCCTTGATCACATTTCCATCGGCGTCCTTGTCTCCGATTTCCCACAAGGAGGCCCAGGAACCGACGTCATTCCACCCGATGTCGGCGGGAACGATGGCCGCCCGGGTTGTGCGCTCCATAACGGCATAGTCGATAGACTTCGATGGCACGGTCTTAAACGGATCGATCGCCAGTCTGAGGAAGTCGAGGTCGGTCTCTGCGCCGGCGACCGCAGCCTTTGCGCCTTTGAGGATGTCGGGTTCGAATGCTTCGCATTCGGCGAGGAAGGTGGATGCCGCGAAGAGGAACATGCCGCTGTTCCAGAAATAGGTCCCGTCCTTCAGATAGCCTTCGGCCGTGGACAGGTCGGGCTTTTCAACGAAACTGTCCACTTTCAGGCAGCCTTCGATGGCGTCCAGCGGCGCACCAGCCGATATGTAGCCATAGCCTGTTTCCGGGCGCGTCGGCTTGATGCCGAATGTCACAAGCGCGCCATCCGCCGCGGCATCAGCAGCCGTTTTTACCGCGCGGTGAAACGCGGCTGCATCCTCGATCATATGGTCCGACGGCAGAACCAGCATCAGCGCGTCAGGGTCGATGGCGGCAAGCAGGCAGGCGGCCGCGGCAACAGCCGGGGCGGTGTTCCGGGCGATGGGCTCCAGAACGATATGACTGGGCTGCACACCGATCTCGCGCAGCTGTTCAGCGACGAGAAAACGATGTTCTTCGTTACAAACCATCAGCGGTGGAGCGAAGGTGGCAGAGTCGGATACCCGCCGTGCGGTTTCCTGCAGCAGGCTCTGATCGGAAACAAGCGGCAGGAACTGCTTGGGATAGGATGTCCGGGATTGCGGCCAGAGTCGCGTCCCCGATCCGCCGGACAGGATCACAGGATAAATATTCGCAGCCATCGTCGTCTCCCCGAAACCTATTGGCGCCTTGCTAGCGCAGTCTGCCGGTGTTGCCAATCAAATGCTCTGGTGCCTCTGGGGCACCGCCGACCGCAGTATAGGGCCAGAAATATCATGGCGTCGTTAAATGAGTGTTTTGAGAACGATCCAGCCCATTGAAAGTCCGATGATGCCGAACAGGATTGCAATTGCCTTTTCAACCTTGCGCTGGGCGATTTTTCCCTGAAGAAGGGGGCCGATCTGGCCGCCGATGATGACGGCGGGAATGGTGTAGCAAACAAGGTTCCACGGCACTGCATCCAGACCGCCGGCCTCGATCAAAGCAGCAATCTGCGTAAACGATGCGGAAGCGATGGTGACGATAACGGTGAGGACCGACGTCGCGGCGGCGACGGCGACAGGGATATGGTTCCGTTTGACGAGCTGCGGCAGGATTACTTCACCGACGCCGACGCCGAGAAAACCTGTCAGGAACGATCCTACGCTGGTGAAAAAGGCGCCGATTACGCCTTGTTTGGGCTTGCGATACTTGTAGACCTGACCATCACGACCGGTGATCTCGCGAATCTCTGCTGTCGCGTTCACCGAATTGTTGTCGCTCGATTCGGAAAACATGTCTTTTGGTGGCGTGTGACGGAGAATAATCGGGCACAGAATCAGCATCAGCAGCGCGTAGGCGCCTTTCAGAACCGTTTCCTGCCCTTGCAGGACACCGAACATCAGAGCGCCGACAATGGCGACCGGCACAGAGACGCACAGGAACGGTATTGCGGCCTTGAAGTCGATCAGCCGTTTGCGATAGTAGCCAACGAAACCCGAAGAAAATCCGAATACTTCCGTCATCAGGGCGGAACCGATCGCCGCCGCCGTCGTCAGGGGGTATTCGGGGCCGAGTAACGGAAAAATAATCACGAAAATGGGGATAAACAGCGCCGCACCGCCGATTCCGCTGAGCATCGCCATCGTCGCGACACACATCGCGATCGGAAACATAAACCAGTACTGCGTCCAATCCATATTCTTATCCGCCGGGTCGGGAGGTTGCCGACAGGAACTGCCGAATGTCGAGGAAGGCGCAGGATAACCGAATCCCGGCGCATCGCTACCTGTTGTTAACCATTTGAAAGCATAGTAACCGCGCGTAGCGTCCGGCGCATATGCTGCTATGGACGGACAAATGACTCGTTTTGTATCGATTCCGCGTGAGTCCCGCAGAAAGTCTGGCGTGTTAACCAATTTTAATGTATGGCTTTGCGCGTTCGTCCGGGATTGGCAGTTTTTTTTTAAGAGACTACCGCTAGGAGTTAAAAGAAATGAAGCACCTTAAACTTATTACGATCGTCGCCGTACCGCTCCTGTTTGCTGCAGGCTGCGAAACGATGAACCAGAACGACAAGGCCATGCTCGACAAGGCCAACTCGAATGCGGCCGAAGCAAAGGCAGCATCGATGAAGGCTTCGGCTGACGCCCAGGCTGCAGCAGCAGCTGCACGTGCGGCTGCTGATGCGGCTAATCGCGCCGCCGCGGAAGCAAAAGCAGCCAGCGACAAAGCTGACCGCGTTTTCCAGAAGGGCCTTCGCAAGTAGGCACCGGAATTTAAAAACGGCGTTCCCTGTTTTTCAGGGAACGCCGTTTTTTATTTGGTGCATGCATATTGCTGCACCAATTCTCTATTTGGCTGAAGCCTGTTCTTTTTCCTTGAGAACAGCGATGGGAATACCGCGTCGCTCGAGAGCTGCGCGTTTTGCTTTCTCCCAGTCAATCCGGTTCGCATCGTCCCCGGCGGCCGACGTCAGCAAGAATTCGAATTCAGCAGGTTTTGACGGCGTGTGTGTACCCGTCTGTTCGACCTCGTCCGCCTGTAGCTGGGTTGGATGAATTTCGAGCCAGAGCTGACCGTCCATCTTTGTTACTTTCATCGGCTGGTCGACAACTGTGACCAGCGTGCCGACCTTTATGTCGCCGAAAAGCCGGGCGATATCTTCCGGATAAAGTCGTACGCATCCATGGCTTACCCGCCGGCCGACACCGTATGGCTTGTTCGTTCCATGGAACAGGTATGCGGGCCATCCAAGGTAAACCGCGTGAGATCCAAGCGGGTTGTCCGGTCCCGGCCGGACGATTGCCGGCAGTTCGGGGTCTTCCTTGCGCACAGACTGCGGCACGTACCAGGTCGGGTTCTTCTTTTTGCGGACTACCTTGGTCGTCCCTTTGGGGGTGTCCCAGCCATTATTCCCGATGCCGAGCGGGACGGAATCGACCGTCTTGCCGTCATCCCGGAAAAAATACAGCCGCTGATCGGCGAGGTTGATCACGATGCCTTCGCGCGGTGCCGCGGGCAGAATATGAGCCTTTGGCAGTACGACCTTCTTGTCCGCGCCGGGCACCCAGGGATCGAGCCCGGGGTTTGCAGACACGATTTCCGTATATCCGAGCCCATGTTTGCGGGCGAGATCGACCAGAGAATCCTCGTATACCGTCGTGTGCGTCTGAACACTGCCGATGATGGACGGATAGACCGGTTTGGTTACAACCGTTGATGCTTTAACAGCGGATTTCGCCGTGGTTTTGGCCTCGGCGCGCAAGGCGTTCGGCAGCGCAGTTAACGCGGCCGTCGCCGCGATGGTTGCACAGAAAAGGCGCCGGTTGGTTTTCATCATGTCGTTACTCTCTGAATCTATAAGTCAGATATGACCACAATCTCGCTTATACAATGGTTAAACCGTTGCTAAACCGTTGACCACACACGAATTTATGATTGCTTCCCGGAGGGGCTGCTCTCGGGGGCCGGAATGCCTTGCGGCAAATGGCTGCCGCGGCCGTAGCGACCGACAACCTCACCTGTCGCCAGCAGGTTGCCGTCCTGGTCATGAACATCACATGACGAGACGAAGATTGTCTTGCCTGCTTTACGAACGCGGGCCTCGGCAATCAGGGCGCCTTCTTTGATGTTTCCAACGAGGTTCACGTTCATCGAGATCGTCATCGCCTGGCGGATATTGCCTGCGACCGAACAGAATACACCGGCGCGTGCGCCGACTGTATCGATGAGGGAGGCCATCACGCCGCCATGCACCACGCCTATTCCATTGCGGTGCAGCTCTGCGACGTCGAGCTCTATTACCGCATGGTCGGGCTCCCATTTTGTCAGGCGCCCACCGATATTGTGCATAAACCCGTTAAGCTGGTGCTTTTCCTGATCCGGCGCGTTTATTGGTGACATGCCGAAAATCCATCTTTGTCTGACATACGTAACCTGTTAAACCAAAACTTTATTGAATCAACCACTTAAAGACGACAGGTTCGTCGCTCTGCTTTTCCACTGTAACTAAAAGACCATCCTGAGGAATTTTCGAATGAAACGAGTAATTGTCGGCATCACCGGCGCGACCGGCACGATCTACGGGGTCCGCCTTATGGAACTTATGCGGACGGACCCGGGTATCGAGATACATCTTGTGATGAGCAAGTCCGCGAAGCTGACCCTCAAGATGGAGCATGACCTCGAGCTTGATTACATCAACGGATTGGCGCACGAGGTCCATGACCCGGGAAATATCGGCGCGTCTATTTCATCCGGTTCATTCCATTCCGAAGGCATGATCGTGGCGCCGTGCTCGATCAAGACAATGTCGAATATCGCATCGGGGAATACCGGCGACCTGATCAGCCGGGCGGCCGACGTTATCCTGAAAGAGCGCCGCACGCTTATTGTCGCGATAAGGGAAACACCACTGCATATCGGCCATCTTGAAAATCTGACCAAGCTTGCGCGCATCGGCGCGGTGATCTTCCCGCCGGTACCGGCATTCTATAATCGACCTGCATCGCTCCAGGATATCGTCGATCAGTCCTGCATGCGGATGCTTGATCAGCTTCACATTCATCTGGAATCTGCGCCCCGCTGGGGCGAGAAGGGTGGCGTCGCCGCGGTCGGCCAGAAACCGGAAGATGTCGCTATCTGATTTCGATCCGAACGGCGCCCAGATTTTTCAGAGTAACGTCTGCGGTCGCCGCCGGCGTATCGATCCAGATGACCGGTGCCACTGAGCCGGTGAGCACAACCTGACCGGCGGTCAGTCGTTCACCGTGTGATGCCAGCGTGTTCGCGAGCCATGCGATGGCTTCGAGCGGGTGCCCCATCACGTCAGCACTGATGCCGCAGCCTTTTTCAACGCCATCAATCAGCGTTCGCCCTTCAACGGTGGACAGGTCGAT